>DTUY01000294.1 GCA_012963885.1 Candidatus Poribacteria bacterium
TGTCTCTGCAATTGAAGGTCTAGGTCGTTTTCGAGTCATAAATTGGCAGGTAGAGCCTGAGATTACTGGGCATAAAACATAGTATCTGGATCAATTGTTATTAAAGTTAAAACTTAAATACAAGGTGAATACTATGGTTAAGAAATCAGTTGTTGTGTTGTTGCTGATGATTATCTTTATTAGGTGTGGCGAAGATGAACCTGAGCAGGTCAAGCCGAAAGAGGTTGTTAATGCAAATGAGGTTATTGATGAAGAACCTAAGAGAAGAATCATCTGGGAGACGGATGGCGCTAGGATGGCGTTAATTCCGGCTGGACGCTTTGAGATGGGGGATCATTTCAAAGGGGGAGAGGCTCATGAACTCCCTGTGCATACAGTAGAACTAGATGCATTCTATCTGGACAAGTGCGAAGTCACAGTGGGACAGTTCAGGAAGTTTGTAGAAGAGAGTGGATACACTTATAATTTCTGAGATGATGTGGCTGTGTTTTCACCGAAGGATAAGTACCCTATGGTTTTCGTTTCATGGTCAGATGCCAAAGCCTATTGTGATTAGGCAGGTAAGCGACTACCGACGGAAGCGGAATGGGAATACGCTGCCCGTGGAGGATTGAAGGGCAAGCGTTATCCCTTGGGAGATGGTATAACGAATGACCATGCCAATTACTGGAGCACAGGAGGTAGGGATAAGTGGGATCAGTCCACTGCGCCAATAGGCAGTTTTGATGCCAGTGGCTACAGCTTGTATGATATGGCAGGCAATGCTTGGGAATGGTGTTCTGATTGGTATGGCGAAGACTATTATAGCAACTCGCCATTACGTAATCCTCAAGGTCCTAGCACAGGTGAGTGGCGTGTTTTACGAGGCGGTTCTTGGGACTGTGGTACGAGCAACCTGCGTGTGGCTTGCCGTTCCAACTACTTTCCATCGTTTGCCTACTCCAACCGTGGTTTTCGTTGTGTGTCAGGATTCCCTGCTGCGCAGCAGTAGACTGACCCTTGTTCTTTCATAGCACGGCCTTTTCCGTTTTAGCCACTGGTTGTCTATTCTGTATTTAAGTTAAAAATTAAGTACAAGCACACTCAGGTTAGCTTTCTGTCATTGCAGTATTGTTTCAACACCTAATAATTTGGTGGTTTCCTTGGTTGATAGATATTTTTTGTTTTTGTATTTGAGCTAAAGAAAGGTTGCCGAAACATCCGACTAAAAGGAGGATAAATATGACAATTGATCAAACACATATACTCTTTTATTTTTTAAGTTTTTCTCCTGGGCCTTTTTGGTTAATCCTTGTTTTCTTTCCCCAAAATAAATGGCCAATGCTTGCTTTTGATATTTTTCTTTTGCTTCTAAGTTTCCTATTCACAGCACTTGCACTACCACAGGTGCCCCAGTTGGCACCCATTATCGCGGCACCAACTTTTGAAGCTATTAATAATTTTCTTGGTTCACCACAGGGAACTCTAGGATCTTGGAATCATATGATTCTAGGAGATTTGTGGATTGGAAGGTGGGTAGTTCATGATGCTATAAACAGCAGGGTTCCACTTTTGATGCGTCTACCTTTCATAGGACTCATTCTGTTCTTTGGGCCTCTAGGGCTATTTTTTTACTTATGTTACCGCATTATATTTTTAAAGCGGTTTCTACTATTAAGTACTGAAACGATGCAATAAAATAATATTCGTATTTGAAAGATGCCAAGCGTGAACACTGAACATGCTTTCACTCATCAGACGAGGAAGATTTATGAGTGATCAACAGTGTGATGAATCAGGCTGGGCATATGCATGTTTTTAGTTGTGTTGCGACCAGCAAATAGATTACTCGGTCGAGCTGTATTTAAGTTTTTAACTTAAGTACAAGATTTGGTTAGTTTAATTTTTTGTCGTAACTTCTATGGTATGTCTGTCTTATCCTCTCCCGGAAATCGAAGCCATCGAAAAGGAGGCTTATTATCCCGATCATTTGACATCTTTTTTTCACGATAGAATGTGCAAATGGACCAACCAATTACTATCTGTCGGTTGTTATGATATTCACTAGTTAAATAAAATTTTCAATATTAGGGAGGAAGCAACGATGTTTCGATATTTTGTGAGTTCTGTTTTGGTGCTCAGCTTCTTTTATTCGATCAGCTCTGCTGATCTCAGAGAGGGTTTGATCGGTTACTGGAAATTTGACGGAGGTAGTGGAGACAAAGTCAAAGATATTTCTGGTGAAGACCACCACGGAAAACTGGTATCTGGAGAGATAAAATGGATCGACGGCAAAGAGAAAAAGGCAATCTATTCCACTTGTAGTATTTTTTGCATTTTTGGCGCTACTACTACACGAGCTGAAATTTAAAAAATCTAAATCTATGTGCAAACAGGATCTAGAAGGGTGTAGAAATATGAAGTACAGATTATAAATTTGCTTTTTATATCTTTTATTTATGGTTACTTCACTGGCTAACGTGGACGGTATGACGCATAGAGCAATTTGACAATGTTAAACAAATTTTCAAAGATTCCTTACTGTTTGTAATTAGCTTTGATTTAGTATCTCACCTCACCCAAATCCAATATCCGAAATTAGTCACCGTTCTACCGCTTTACCGATGCTGGTAATCTAACTGATATAAGAATTTAGCGACCTGTTCAACTGGGTGGTCTCCTGACCCAGCTAATTCTAAGTATTTTCGGGTCTTGTCATTGATCACACCATAAAAAGCTCGGACTTCTAAATCAGGATGATCACGCCAGAATTGATTCGGAATCAACGAATCATTAGCCATATAAGGCTGATCACGGTGGCCATAGTAGACTTGCACTGTCTTACGCTCTTTTTCCGTAACGCGCACAGTAGCCGAATGCAAAACCGAATAGCTACAAAGAATTGCAGTCCCTGCAGGACCATATAGGTTGCAAATCCCACCTCGTTGCAGTTGGGCATCCATGCCTTCCAGAATCGGCTGATCAATGGATTCCGGCGAGATTGAAAAACAGTGTGTGGTTTCGTCAACATCAGCCAAATACAACACCAATTGAACATTTCGTATCCGCAGAGGATGCTCCATTAGGTGCTTACCATCACGGTGCCAACCCCAATGTTTGGGGATATCCGTGTAACGATCCATGTGTCGAAGCCCAATCTCTGAGAAACAGAGCTCGTCACCCATCAGCTGATGAAGAGTTTCCATGACTCTGTGATGCCGGATCAATTGGTCGAATTCGGGAGTGCTAGCCAAAACATCATAATTGACAGTCTGGTAATTACCATAATCAAACCAAAAATCCTGTTTTTCTGCGCGATCGAGATCAAACAGATTAGCATAATAAACTACCTCCTGATCAGTCAATATTTTGCCCAGTGAAACATAACCATTTTCTCGAAAAAACTGGTAATCTTCTTCCTTCATCATCTACCTGCCGAATCGTTGCGCTCAAATTGATAAAGACAACAAAATATATAATCATGAAATTTCAGTAACATAAAATACATCCCTACAAAAATTATTGCAAGGTTAATTATTTCCGGATGTACTTCCTTAGCAAAGCAACAATTCTTAATTCCCCAATGATGTAGTGGTACATCCGGATGACGGAGGAATTTGGTTCACTGATCCAAGCTACGGTAGCCTCAGGAACTACGCAGGAAATAAAGGCGAATTCCACCTTAAGGAGGCAGTTTATCGAATCGATGCTCAAAGTGGACAAACAGAGAAAGTCACTGACGAGATTGGTAAACCGAACGGCTTATGTTTTTCACCCGACTATAAACAGCTGTATGTCTCCGATACGGGTTCTGACCAACCTAAAAAAATCAAAGTTTGGGATATGGTAGCGGGTACCAAACTGGCGAATGGTCGGGTATTTACCGAGATGACTCTGGAAGGCGTAGAAACGGGTATCGCTGACGGTATCCGTGCTGATATAGACGGCAATATATAGTCTAGTGCTGGTTGGGGAGGCGAAGGATACGATGGTGTTCATATTTTCGCCCCAGACGGCAGCCGCATTGGTCAGATTGTCTTACCTGAAATTTGCTCCAACCTCTGTTTTGGTGGACGGAAAGGCAATCGTCTTTTTATGACAGGCAGTCAATCCTTGTACGCGCTCTATGTGGAAACTCAGGGGGCACATATCACCTAATTACAAGACTTCTGATTTGTAAGTTGCCTGTAGAGATTGACCTCGAAATCTTTATTCTGCTCCAAGTTATCGCCCATTTTCCCTTGTTCGCTTGTATTTAAGTTAAAAACTTTTGTACAAGCAGCAAAACCTCTTTACTTATACATCCACCCGCATCGTATCATATATATTCTTAGCTGGTGAAGTAGCTAGGGATTACGATGATCAGGTTTTCGTCAACCTCAAATTGCAACCTGTAAAAAGGCTGTTTCCCTCGAAAATCGCATGGAAATGGGTCGGATTTGCTTGAAATGCAGGTATAGCTTGATTCGTCAACCTCCTAGGGATTTTGCAGAACCAGAGGTTGACGGAAGCTCTAGTGGTTGGGTTGAAACCCCAAAGACCTCACATTCTAATCTAAAAATATCTGGTATTCGTGTAACCGATGAAATAATTTGATTACATTATCGGTCTCAAAATTGGTAACAGGTCTATTTTTCAGTAATGTAATGTCTGTGATATGACTTTATCTTCAGATAAACTGACATAAAACACTTGTAAATCCAATTATAGTATAGTGTATAGTAAAATTACAATTGTGACACATAACATTTCAGGTGAATTTTATATGAATAGATGCGTAATTTACAAGAGAACATCCGAATACAATCTGTTGAAATATGAACAGGTTATATACGTACCCAGTATAAGAAAAGTAATATGAAGATGGATAAAAAAAGAGAGAGAGCGTTTATTTGCCCGATTTGAGGGCGGCGGAGAATTCGAACTATTCGATTTGCTTGAAAAAGAGTATCAGGAACTAGTCAAGCAGAATCCCGAGGACATGAAATTACTCCGTAGGTATGGGTATCTTTTTGAATGTAAGGGGCTGGATCTTTTAAAGAAAGCTGAGAAAGTCTATGAAAAAGGATTGTTCAAAACAGATAAAGACGATGAACCTAGGGTGGATGGGCAACTGATGCAGGTTAGGAATGCATGGTAGGTAAGAATAAGGCTTCAATTGAGCTTTATAAAAAGAGAGTGCTTGAATACCCGGATGATCCTGATGAATATTTACTCTTGATAAAGGTATATTTGTACGCCGATCAAGTTGAAGAAGCAAAGAAAGCCATCGATGCCGTGAAAAAAATCTGTGATGATGAAATCAAATACATTTGTGTCGCCGGTGACATATACGCCAGATTGGGGGAAACAGAAAAAGCACTTGAATGCTGGGAAAAGTCGGTCAGAGATCAGTTTAGTATGAGTGGATTATACAGTCGAGCTTTTATGTTCAAGAATCTGGGTAGACTCGAAGAAGCTATCACCGAATGGAGGAGAATAGTAAATATGCTTGAAAAACACCATGATCCTACTTATGCAATATGGCCAAAAGAAGAACTGGCAAAACTTGAAGCACAGTTAAACTAGTAGCTCGAATAGTACCTGAGGTGCTCCAAGTGGATGAACGACAATTGCCAGACAGCCTTAAATTAAGCCGTAGAGACCACCCGAACGAGGAGCATTCCCATGCCTGAACTCGATGACACCATAGTCAGCGACCTGAATGATTTTGATGCGG
>DTUY01000295.1 GCA_012963885.1 Candidatus Poribacteria bacterium
GTTGATGATAAAACAGGAGAAATTGTTGATATCGTCAACCAGAGTTGGGACTAAGGGGTATGTCTGTTGTAGACGGGATGGCTGTCTAGAATGGTATTCTTGCTCTAAATTATTAATCCATATTAGGATTAAGCTTACCTGACTCTCAAATCTGCCCAGGTTGTCGCTAGCTTTCCTTGTGATTTTACCGCTGTCCCACCTTTATATGGATTATCACCAATATCATAAACGAGCACATTGTCATACCGCATGTGTTCGCCACCTGATGATCTAAAGCCTACAGCTCCGGTTGGGTATTCTTTCTTTGGATCGGTCCAATCTTTGGTTTGGTTAGATTCCATTTATGTATATGGATTATACGAATATGTGTTGATTAGTCAACAAAGGGGAAAGTTCCAACATAACCTCTTGGCCTTGAGACATAACTCACGTCGTCATGCATTGGTGTTACTTGATAATGGCAAACAACGTTACTACGTTCCATATCGTCTTTCTCCTTGGCGCCCTGATGCGGCATATGGTTGATGAATATAACGCAATCCCCCGCCTTGGGGTGAAGAACATCGTGTTCCTGAGCTTCACACCAAGCTTCAAATTTCGGCCGATCCAACGGGTAGAGATGTTCAGGCTCAGACAAATGGCCACCTTTAACAAACTTCAGATGGCCTGACCCAGGGTCATTATCTTGAAAGTAAAAAGTACTGTTAAAACTGAAAGTAGAGACAGCATAACGGTGTTTTCCCGCCTCTCGCTTTTCATGCCAATATCCATAGAAGTCAAGGTGCCATTCTTGAAGATAGGGTCCGGGGTTAATGTGGGCTCGAAAACTGCGTAACTGGCATTGTTTTCCCATCATGCCTTCAAGGTATGGACGTACGCTAGGATGACCTACCAGCGGTTGATAGGTTTCCGGTTCTCGATCCAGTAAGGTATCAAACCACATGTTACCAACTGAATTGAGACCTTCTTCCCAACCTTGCTGGCGTGCGTAATTGATACGTTGGCGTACATGTTCCGTTTCCTCCGGCGTAAGTGCTCCTTTTATCAGAAGATAGCCATCCCGATCGAGTTGATCGAGTTTTTTTTCTACATCATTGACATTATCCACTGTATTCTCCTTCAATATTTAATTTTTAAACAGCAAATTGAAATTAAGTTCATAACAAAGAAATTTTTGGTGCGTTAACGCTTGGCCAAGTGATATTTTGATCAACTGGAAACAGAGACCCTATCGGGTATTAAGTCAGGTTACTTCTATCAATGCCATATTAGATTTTATCGATCTTACCATATGTTCCATTGAATTTCTTCAAAAAATAAATTATTAGGTGGCTTGAGGTGAAATTTAGCTGTCTTCTTTGACTTCCTATCATCTAAACATATATTTTTGTTTGCAAGTATGCTACACCAGATAGCCAATATATGATGCATGATAAAAATGCTACTATCAGAATCATGTGCAACAGGAGATAGTCTTTGACTTTGATAGTCTTACTTCTACACTATCTGCACTAGAATCAATCCAAACTAAACACTTACCCTTCTCCTTGCTTACTAACACCTTAGACTTATTAATGTACGTATATAAAGTCTCTCTGGATTATGTGGGTTAAGGTCTGCTCTTATACTCCGTAATTGACATTGGTTTCCTAGTACAGATTTAAGTAGGGATCACGCCTTGCTGGGCAATCAGATTTCGTGATCCTTCGGGTTCAAGGGCCAGCAATTTATCGCATGCTACGTTACCTACACTGTTGCGACGTAGTCCTGACGACGAGAGCTTCCCCAAATTATCGAGTTGATCTTTCATTTTTTTCATACATGGAGTAGAGGATACCTTGCCATAAAGCGACAGTTTCATCATCCAAAGCATTTTTAATTAGCAAAAAACCGTGAAGGTTGAGATATTCCAGATTCTCTTTAAAGAGAGTTTCATCAATCATGGGTATTTCTCCTAATATTTCTGATCTTTTAGGATTTGCTGTTTCGCTAATGATGTTGTTATTAACCAGCTGTTAAGGTCTTCACTTATAGGTCGCTAGATGGTAGCTCTAAGGCTAGCTAAATTTATTCATTTCCAAGAGCCTGATCAGCTTTTTCTTTACTGATAACACAACGGAGACCAATACCACCGTTATGTGCCCAAGCATTGAAGGCCCCACGGTTAGCTACACGGATGTGAAAAGTATTGAATCTCCAAGATCCACCACGGGCGATACTCTGGTAGAATTCTCCTTTCGGTTCCTTGAACGGATTTTTTTAGGAGATTTACTATAATATTTAGCATCATAGGCATCCGCTACCCACTCGGGCGCATTTCCTGCCATATCAAACAACCCATAAGCGTTGGGAGGAAAACTGCCAACGGGGCGTTGGTTTTCCACTTGTCTTTGCCAACTCTACCGTCAAAATTGGAGTGTTCTCGAGCTACCTTTTCATCATCCCAACCTTTATCCCCCCAAGGAAACCGTTTACCAACTAAGCCACCGCGAGCAGCATATTCCCACTCAGCTTCTGTTGGCAGTCTCTTACCAGCCCATGCTGCGTATTCCTTGGCTTCTTTGTGGTTAACAAAAACTATAGGATGTTCGTCTATCGGCGAGGCTTCTTTTGCTTCAGCTCTAATTTCTTTCTTAAATAGTTTCCACTGTTTCATTGTTACCTCATAACAGTCCATGTAAAATGCATCTAACTCTACAGTGTGCACGGGTCTTTCGGAATCGTGTCCCTCCTCGTCTGCTGAATGATCCCCCATATCAAAACTACCAGCGGGAATCAAAACCATCTTAGCCCCATCCTTTTCCCAAACGATTTCGTTAGCTGGTCCAGCTATAACCTCGTCGACTTTCTCTTCCGGTATGACTTTTTCTGGTTGACTAGATCCCGGATTAACGACTTTTGCGTTGGATGTGCCCTGTCCAGATTCTGTGTCAGGGTCATCTTCTCCACAACCAATAAAAACCAGTCCTAACAACATCAAAAACATTGTCATATGTTTAAACAAAACGTTTCTCCTTATGCATCTCAACCTTTTATGTGGATGATATTGAATTTAACTGAAATCTAACCTCCAATCGATTAGGTTATTCCCAAAACAATTCTAAACCTGATAATTGCTTCTCTACTACATTTATCAGGTTTGTTAAGCCTCTTTATCTCACTTTAAGGGATACAAAGTTTCAACTTTAGAATTCATATTTGATCCCTTAAAGTAAATTCAATAAATCTAGTGTTTGTTTATATCAATTTTTTAACTGTGTATCTAGAGATATAGATATTGGCTTAAATGTAGAATAAATGTGTCTGTGATGGGTCTATCGCTTAATGGGAACCTATATAGCGCCCTCCTCCCTGCTTCCAAGAATTAGTCCAAAGTACTGTGCCACTAATATTTCGTCGAAATCTGCCTTTGACCGCTGGTTTTATTGGTGTCGTTTGACAAACCGCTACATGATCCATCACCAAAGTGATTAGACATCCGCTTGACCTCAATTGACATATTGGATTAGTCAACAAAAGGGAAAGTCCCAGTATAACCCCTTGGACTGGAGACATAAAGTACCGCATCATGCATTGGTGTTACTTGATAGTGGCAAACAACGTTACTGCGTTCCATATCGTCTCTCTCCTTGGCACCCTGATGCGGCATATGGTTAATAAATACAATACAATCTCCGGCCTTGGGATAGACAATGACATGTTCTTGCGCATCACACCAAGCTTCAAATTTCGGCCAATCCCCAGCATAGATATATTTGGGTTCAGATAGATGACCATCCTTGACAAATTTCAAATGTCCTGATCCTGGTCCATTATCTTGAAAATAAAAAGTAGTATTGAAGCTGACAGTAGAGACAGCATAACGATGTTTTTTCGCTTCCCTTTTCTCGTGCCAATAACCATGGAAATCAAGATGCCATTCTTGAAGATAGGGTCCAGGGTTAATATGGGCCCGAAAACTGCGTAACTGGCATTGTTTTCCCATCATGCCTTCAAGGTATGGACGTACGCTAGGATGACCTACTAGCGGTTGATAGGTTTCCGGTTCTCGGTCCAGCAAGGTATCAAACCACATGTTACCAACTGAATTGAGACCTTCTTCCCAGCCTTGTTGGCGCGCGTAATTGATACGTTGGCGTACATGCTCCGTTTCCTCCGGTGTAAGTGCGCCTTCTACAAGAAGATAACCATTCCGATCAAGTTGATCAAGCTTATCTTCTACATCGCTAACATAATCCATTTTTCCCTCCTGCAATTTTTTAAATGTTACTCTGAAATTGAGTTCTTTTTTTACTCATTATGGTGCGGGGATTTTCTATCATGGCTCTAGATTATGCCTATGTATAGAATCCATACGTAGAAATCCCAAATAGAATACCGACTATTGTCCAAAGGCAACCAACAGTAAATTCTCCCAAAATTAATCCCAAGAAAAAGGGGATTGCTCTTTGATGGGTCTTCAAGCCAAAGAACCGAAGAATCACCAGTTTCACCACCCACGCCAAAAACAAACAAAACCATATGTTATGAATACCCCAGCTATTGGTAACCGCATAGGCCGCAGGATATAGGGGAAACCAGAAAAATTTCATCCGCATGAACATCAGGAAAAAGGTGAATAATATACCGACTCCAAGAAACAAGGTTTCTGGGTAATTCGTTGGTGATGGGTTAATCAGCCACGATTCCAGTCGACTCCATGGCTCCCTGCCAAAAGCACTGACTGTTGGAAAGGGAATTCGGGTTAATGCCCCCATTTGATACGGAATATGCAGTAACACCCAGAAGGCGGATAAGATACCTATACCGGCAGCCAGGACCATAGCAAAAGTTACCTGTTTTTGACTGATTCCTGTACTGGTTGACAATTTAAAGCCTTCTAATTGATGAGGCATAACATGACTGTAATGGGTTCTGGTTAAAAACCAGAAAAAGGAAAGTCCAGTTAAGTTTGCAGCACCTAACTTTTGAGTTCCCACTGCCCAAACCATTACCTGTTCCGGTCCCGTATAGTGGATATCATGGACTGGAGCACCAAGTTCTGCCCGCATCCGCGTTATGCCTAAAGAAATCAGGAAGAAAAGAATGAAAAAAACAAAGGTAACCGTTATTGATATTCCCGCCTGATGGCAAAAAACGATCAGAAATAATATTCCCCCCAATAAAGCGAGGATAGTTGTCCTATATGACATAGCTTTGCCGGAGTCATCCAATGATTTTTCGGAAGCAAAAAACCGTTTGCAAATGCCAAGGAGATGTTTTCGACTAGTATATATAGCAATCATGGTTACACCAATGTATCCGCCAAAAGCTTGCGAATTGATGTATGGAAAACCAGGAAGTGATCTTAACCCCATTACATTACCTAACAAAAGTTGCAGTTTCCAAAACCAGAAGAAGAGCCAACAGGAAAAACTAAGATCCAATGGGATCAGAAACCCAAGACCAATAACGAAGGGATACATGGCGAAAGGTAATGTGCCCATGGCGTTAAATGGTGAATTAGGGAATGTGATGTTGTATCGTTTACTAAATACTTGCGGAATGGTTGGAAACAGGAAATGAAGACCATTTACAATATCTATGACGGCAACAATGATGAATCCAATCCACATCACACGGCTAGAGAAAAAATTGGGACTTGTCATCTCTAAGGGGAGTTGAATGATTGGGTAACT
>DTUY01000296.1:0-3304 GCA_012963885.1 Candidatus Poribacteria bacterium
GCAGTTGCAAAAGATTACGGATGAATCAATCAGAGTAGGCCCTGATGCCGTGCCTTTTCTGATTGATGAATTCAATAGTCCTATTTCAATCGCTCGTGGTCGAGCCTCGTCAATTTTAGCTGAAATTGGTCTTGAAGCTGTCTCAGCCTTGAAAGCAGCTTCAAGAACCGGTAATGATAAAGAGGTTTATTGGGCTAAATTGACACTGGAGAAAATAGGGAAATAAGTACGCTATGTATTTTGCCTGTCCTGTTTTAGTGAAATGATTTGATACTTAGATGCGTTTCATCAGTATTCAGTTTAATGGCGTAAAGTATATTTGGGGTAACCGCTTGATGTTCTTCAGTAAGAAAAAAAAAGTCAATGGCTACGTTATAAAACCAAAAGCTAATTTGCATAGGGCCAATCTGGACAACGCCAAACTGATCAATGCTGACCTTCATGAAGCCAATCTCTACGCGGCAAAACTAAGTTGTACTGATTTAACTAACGCCAAATTGTCTCATGTTGATCTGAGTAACGCCAAATTGGATGATGCCAACTTAAACAATGCAGATTTAAGTTATGCTAAACTAACCGGGGCCAATTTTAGTCAAGCCAATCTATCCAACGCTAATATGACTGGGGCTAAAGTAGACAGAACCATATTGCGTCAAGCTATCCTTAGTAAAGCGGACTTAAGTAAGGCTGACATGCGCGGCTCAGATCTAGAACAGGCAGACTTAAGAAATGCCAATCTGCGTGAAACTGATTTACGTGGATCAGATTTGCAAAATGCCAACCTGACCGGAGCGGATCTCAGCGGAGCGAAGCTGGATGGCGCTAACTTAAGTAACGTTCAGTCCGATGAGAGTACAATTTTCCCAGATGGATACAGTCTGAATTGATAGTGGCTATTTAAGTCGAATGTATGATTTAACATTATGCAGGTGAAAAGTGAGGGATCTGATGAAATCAAAACCACAGACTTCAAAATACTTTGCCCTGAGTTTTGTTGGCCTTCTGCTTTTAACCAAATATGGTATTGGTGAAATCATTGAAACACCTCCAATTCCTGGCGGTGTAAGCCACAAAATCAAACCGAGCATCATCAACTACGAGGTTACCTGCCATATAGGGAATAGATCATTTAAAGCTTACAATACCCAAGAAATATCTCAAACCCAAATCGATGGTGAAAATGCCTGGCACGTCTCTAAGAAGTTGGAGGGCAGTTGAGGACAAGTTTTACATATGTGATCTCGATCTGACAACGCTCTTACCATTACAATGTGAAATAGCAACCACATCCAAGATAGGCAACGCTTAAATATGAAGAGAACAAAATCCATGGTACTATTACGGACAGAGAAGGTGAAGTTCCTCTGGATCTTAAACTGGATAGGCCGGTGCTGGCTGATGATGTGGCTCTTGGTCTGTTTGTTGCAAACTTACCGCTTACGTCTGAATATGAAGCAAAATTGCGAGTGTTTGACATACAACTGAAAGAGGTCAAACAAGTCTCTCTTAAAGTCGTTGGATCCGAGAGTATAGAGATAGGATCAGACGCGATTGAAACGTTCAAAGTAGAGTTGAGATCACTGACAAACGACGAAGATATAAATATATACCATATTTCTAAAGACGAAGCAAAAAGGGTTATCTCCAGAAAATACGTTTACCTCCTATCAAGTGGAACCCGAATACCTGTCACGCAGAAAATGACCTACAAAAGTATTGACGATTACTGGGAGGAGAATGTCACTCAATAAGTCTGGGGCAATTGCACGGATTGAGCATCTGTTTGAACATGGGCACTCTAGTATAGTAAATCCCTCTGATCCCTTCCTTCTTCCCGGAGTCCAAACGAGGTTTCCCCTCATTAAAGAAATTTCTGAAAAACCCTGGTTTTTATTCATCAATTGGCATAAATTCCTGTAATCGACTGTGGTATACTATCAGACATAGTCAGCCAAGATTTGAATTGCGTCGTCGGTCATGGCCTTGAGGTTCAACATTAAGATCAAGAAAAACGCAACTGTAAAAGGGAATTGGTGTTATGGTCAACAAACGAGATGATGCGTCGCTTTCAGAGGAAAAAGACTCCTTATTATTTGATGATGAGTTGGTGTTTGCTGACGAGGATGATGAATTAACCTTTGCTGATGAAGCGGATCAAGCACAAGATGCTGAATATTCCAGAGTGCCACCTTGGAAAGTATTGATAGTTGATGATGAGGAAGAAGTTCATAGCGTCACCAAACTGGCACTAAACGATTTTGAATTTGAAGGTCGAAAACTGGACTTCATGAGTGCCTTCTCGAGTATTGAAGCCAAGAAGTGCGTGGAAGAAAATGGTGATATCGCCTTAATTTTATTGGACGTGGTGATGGAGACAGACGATGCCGGGCTGAAATTTGTAGAGAATCTTCGGCAGGGAGAACAAGCCAATTCCATGATACGCATTGTATTACGTACGGGGCAACCCGGCTATGCTCCTGAAGAGTCTGTTATCATGGATTATGACATTAACGATTACAAAGCTAAAACCGAACTGACAACTCAAAAACTCTTTACAACCGTGGTAGCAGCGTTGCGATCTTACCGCGACCTGCAAAAACTGGAGGAGCAGCGTCAGGAAATTGAGGATATCGCCGTGGCCGCGGCACGCTTTGTACCCGCAGATATTCTCCGATTTCTGCAAAAGGAGAGTATCGTTGACGTCGGTCTTGGAGATCAAACCCAGTGTGAAATGACAGTGCTTTTTTCCGATGTACGGAATTTCACTTTGCTATCTGAAAATATGACGCCTTACGAGAGCTTTAATTTTATTAATGAGTTGTTGAACAAATTCGGTCCTATTGTACGTCAGCATCACGGTTTCATAGATAAATATATCGGAGATTCAGTTATGGCGCTCTTTCCTAATGAAGCCAATCACGCTGTTAAAGCTGGGATAGAAATGCAAAATGAATTGAAAGAGATTAATGCTGCCCGCCATGAAATGAATCAGCCGCTGGTGAAGATTGGCGTTGGCATTCATACTGGAAAGTTAATTCTGGGCATGATAGGAGAAAAGGAACGGTTGGAAGGAACTGTCATCTCAGATGTGGTGAATACAGCCGCCCGCATGGAAGGATTAACCAAACGGTATAAGTCTCCCATGCTAATTAGTAAACAGACACTGGAAGAACTTGGTCAGCCAATAGAATATAATTATCGATTCATGGAACATGTGAAAGTTAAAGGTAAAACACAGTCAACCAGTGTATATGAAATCTATGATTCTGAACCACAAGAGGTTATTAAACTTAAGAATACCACA
>DTUY01000296.1:3404-55144 GCA_012963885.1 Candidatus Poribacteria bacterium
ATATGAAATCTATGATTCTGAACCACAAGAGGTTATTAAACTTAAGAATACCACAAAGGAAAACTTAGATCAGGGCATCAGCGCCTATTATAATCGCCAATTCGAGAAGTCCACTGAGTATTTTCGACAGGCTTTATCCGGCTATCCCGATGATCGAATTGCTGAAATATATTTGGAGTTAGCTGAAATATATGAGCAAAATGGCGTTCCTGATGGATGGAACGGAGAGATCGAGATGACCGAGAAATGATATTTCTTCTCATTCAGGCTATTGCCTAATGTTAATTATCCTGTTGGGTGAATCAACAAAATTGTGAATCCAGATTAATTGCTCTCAAGATACCCTAAATGTGTTCCCTGTTTTAATGGATTGAGCTATGTCTGACGGAAAAAATAACGCATTAAGCCGTTTGCCGATTGCGCTGTTTGAACAAATAGTCGAAAACCTACCAACCGCAGTATTTGCTAAAGAGACGGAGAGTTTCAGATTTGTGTTTTGGAATGGTTTTAGCGAAAAATTATTTGGTTATTCTAAAGACGAAGTTCTCGACAAGACAGATTATGATATTTTCTCTGTTGAGTTAGCAGAGAAATATAGACAGAATGATATAGAAGTTCTGGAAAAAAGGGAATTGCTTGATATCCCTGAGGAAATATCTCATTCTGCTTCCGGTGAGAGTATCATCTTGCACAGAAGAGAAATCCCCATTTATGATGAAGAAGGTTCCGCTTGTTACCTGCTGGTGATTTCTGAAGATATTACTGAGCGGAAGAATGCTCATGACAGTCTGACAATAGCCAATGAAGCGTGGCAAGATACACTGGGGATCCTTCGAGAAAGCCAAGGTAAGTTGATTGAAGCACAGAAAATGGCTTCATTGGGCGGATTAGTAGCTGGAATAGCACACGAAATCAATACCCCAATTGGAATTGGCGTTACTGCGGCATCATTACTTGATCAAAAGATCTCCGAATTCCAACAGTTATATAATTCTGCCAAGATGAAACGGTCTGATTTAGAGAAATTTTTGGATACAGTGGCGCAAAGCGGTTCAATAATTTCTTCTAACCTGGATCGTGCAGCTGACCTGGTGCGCGGATTTAAGCAGGTAGCGGTTGATCAAAGTAGTGAAGAGAAGCGTGTTTTTGCCCTGGGTCCCTATTTGGAAGATGTTATTCTGAGTCTTAGGCCTAAACTTAAGCAATTGAAACACGATACCAAGGTTGTGGGTGACAGGACGACTGAAGTCGAGTCTTATCCGGGAGCCTTTTCTCAAATAGCCACCAATTTCATTATGAATTCGATTACGCATGCGTACGATGATGAGGATGAAGGCAATATGGTCTTTGAAATCCATCTGGATGGTCGAGAAGTGACAGTTGAATACACCGATGATGGACGGGGAATACCAGAAGAGAATCTGACTAAAATATTTGAGCCATTTTTTACCACCAAACGTGGTGAAGGAGGCAGCGGGTTAGGTATGCACATCGTATATAATCTGGTGACACAGAAACTAGGTGGGAGCATCAAATGTGAAAGTACAGTTGGAATAGGTACGAAATTCACTTTAAAACTGCCGATTGCTAACTTTCAATAATCTGTTTCTATCTTTGCAGTTCCCTCAAACTGCAAAGATAGAAAACCATTTTAGTTCAAGACACTTTCCAATTCAATCCCTAAAATACCGATCACTTACCTCTACCCTAAATAGGAACTAACCAAGGTAAGTTGTTTCTTCTTGATTGTTAAAAATCCTATTCTCCTCTTAGTCTAACATGGTAGTACCACAGTTGACACCGACAAACAAGGTTGCTATAATCCCCGCACATTCGTCTGCTTGGAACCATAATGCGTGTACTCTTTCTTTGCCTAGGGAACATCTGCCGCTCACCGATGGCGGAAGCGATATTCCAAAAGATGGTCAATAACGCTGGACTGGATGCTTCTGTATCAGTTGATTCGGCAGGAACTGAAAATTGGAACGTTGGAAAAACAGCACATTTTGGTACATTAGAGGTTTTAAACCGCCATGGAATTAAATACCGAGGATGTGCTCGCCAGATTAATGCCAAAGATATAGCCGATAACCTAACTCATATTGTAGCTATGGACGACAGTAACCTTAGAATCTTACGTCATCGTTTTGGTTGTCGACAAAACACACATCTGCTATTGGATTTTGCTAAAGACACGAATGTGACCGAAGTACCCGATCCTTTTTACTCAAATAATTTTGATTTTGTTTACAACCTGATTACGGACGGTTGCCTCGGATTGCTGTCCCACTTGAAACAACAGTTGAAATAAACTGATTTCCCTGGCTAACAAAAGCATAAATGAACCGCTACATTTACCTGTTACTCATATGCGTGTTTTTACCAATATCCGGTTGTGATGATTATGGAATTATTCATATTGTTGATCAGGTTGACGAGGTGGTTATTGATCAAACCCTAGGCTTGCCTAAAACAATAATCGGCAGAAATGGGTCGATGATGGCTCTAATTCCAAATGGAATTTTTGAGATGGGAGACCATTTTGCAGAAGGTGAACAGAGCGAACAACCAGTCCATGAGGTTGAACTTGACGCTTTTTACATGGATATGCATGAAATAACGGTTGGTCAATACAGGGGATTCATTGAAGCAACAGGTTATCAATCTCTGAACTGGAAAAAAATTCTGGACGTTTCGCCGACAGACAACCACCCAATGGTACATGTTAGTTGGTTTGATACTATGAGCTATGCAAAATGGGTGAAGAAGAGACTGCCGACAGAAGCGGAATGGGAATATGCCGCACGCGGTGGATTGGCTGGAAAAAGGTATGCCTACGTAGGAAACATCCATCCATCGAAAGCAAATTACAACCGAAACATCGGACAAACAACAGCCGTAGGAACATATCCTCCTAACAGTTATGAATTGTATGATATAGCTGGCAACGTTTGGGAGTGGTGTCTTGATACATACGATCCAAATTTTTATAGCATTAGCCCACGGAAAAATCCAATTGCGGAAGCAAATGTTTTTCAGCTGGCCGAGGACTTTGCCGATGACAACAAACCGCATATTCTTAGAGGAGGATCTTGGGGATCGTTCGGGCATCAAGTTCTTCGTGTCTCCGCCCGCCACTATTATGGGTCGGATAATCTGAAGACGGATAGCAACTGTGGGTTCCGTTGTGTGCAATCAGTTCAGTCAGACGCCCAAATCCAATGGAATAGCCAATAAAAATTGAAGGAAACAGTATGCTTTTTCAAGCAGGGGCAGCCAAAATTAATGTCACACCACATCTCGGATGCCAGATGGCAGGATACGCGTCTCGGGATCAGGGAAGCCAAACTATCACGGATGCCCTTTACTCCAAGGCTATTGTGTTAGACGATGGCAATCAGCAAGTTGCTATTATAACCAATGATCTTATCGGTGTGGCAGCAGAATTTGTAGCAGATGTACGTCGGGAAATCGAGTACGCGACATCAATTCCACAACGAAACATTATGATTAGTTGCTCGCATACCCATTTTGGTCCAGAGACTCGCCAGTCGGATTTAATAACGAATAATGAGCATATTATAGGTAACGGAAAGTATATCCATCATCTAGCAGAACGTATGACAACCGTTGTTGAAATCGCCCAACAGAATTTGCAACCAGCACGAATTGGCTACGGATCGGGCATGGTAGATAATGTCAGTTTTAACCGTCATACCATCCAACCGGATGGGACAGCCAAAACAAGTTTCCTCCTACCACCGCCCGATACGGATCTGACTTTTGGGCTTTCAGATCCAAAGTTGAACATTATTCGCATCGAAGATCCCAACCAGAAAACCATCGCTACGCTTGTACATTTTGCCTGTCATCCAGTTACTAGCACGGATAAAATGTATGCCATCAGCGCGGACTATCCGGGATATGTAATGAATTTGATTGAAGGTGTTGAAGGTGGCGTTACCCTCTTTGGACTCGGTTGTGCTGGAAACTTGGTGCCGATCCAACGTCAAAAAGCGTTTCCACGCTTGATTGGTCATACTATCGGTGCAGAAGCTCTAAAGGTATTACAATGGATTAACACCACATGCGATATACGGATTCAGACCCACACAAAATCAGTGGAGTTAACAAGGAGAGAAACTGGTGAAGTGGGGGATGTTGAAAAGATTGAGATTCAATGCATCAATATTGGAGGCATATACTTTGTTGGATTACCAGGGGAAATCTTTACCGAAATCGGTTTGAATATCGCTAGCAAATCCGGTATAGAAAAGCTCCTGCTAATATCAATGACAAACGGAAGTTATGGATATTTCCCAACAATGATTGCTTATGAACAAGGGGGATATGAATCTGGCGTGTCGCAGTTTCAGGCGGATTGCGGAGAAACACTTACCGAGGTTGTAACTGAAATGATACGCGAAGTTTGAGTCAGCCCTTTTAACGGTTCAGTTGTTTGTTCAAGCAGCCAAAAGCTGGATTCTTTGGATCAAGCTTCCCACCCCGTTCTGTCTGCCGGGTGTCAGTATGCCTTTGATACCCAGTTCTTTGAGTAAATCAATATCAAAGTTTTGTATTTCTTTTTGAGTGCGACCATTTAGTATCTGTAGCATCAGTGCTACAAGCCCTTTGACGATAACAGCGTCGCTCACAGCCCGGTAGTGGATGGTGTCACCTTTCCGTTCCACCATCAGCCATAAATTACTCTGGCAACCTGGCACTTTCAGTTCATCCAACTTAAACTCTTCCGGATATGGTTCCAATTCGTCACCCATCTCTATAATGGTGCTGTATTTGGCAAAATCATCCGGCATATCGTCTAGCATTTCTTTAATGTCTTGAATTTCTTCTTCAATTGTCATAATACGGTCATCACTTTATTCAGAGCATTGATGAACCGATCAATGTCATTTTGAGTGGTGTAGATACCGAAACTCGCGCGTAACACACCACGCCCAACCTGATTGACCAATATCGGTTCAGCACAGAGATAGCCACTTCGAACCGCAATACCCTGAGTATTCAGTAATGTTGCAACATCACTGCTTTGAGCCTCGTTGACCGTGAACACAACCAATCCCAACTTCTCTGTGTCAGGGTACAGGACGGAAACCCTGTTGATCTTATTCAGCTGCTTTTGTGCGTAGTCCGAAATTTCTTTCTCGTGCTGATATATTTTTTCAATATCAATATTTTGTACCCAGTTCAGAGCTGCACCAAGACCAATCACTCCTGCGATATTTGTGGTTCCCGCTTCATATCGCCATGGCATATCATTATAAGTAGTATGATCAAAACGCACACTCTTTATCATATCCCCACCTCCCATATAAGGAGGCATTTCATCTAGGAATCCGTCTCTAGCGTACAAAATACCAACCCCGGTTGGCCCATATATTTTATGTCCGCTGAAAACCAGAAAATCACAGTAGCTGACATCGGTCTTGACACGTGGGACACTTTGCGCGCCATCAAACAATACGGTTGCGCCATAATCTCTGGCCACCTCACTAACCTGCCGGTAATCAAGCGTAATCCCAGTAGCATTTGGCAGAACACTCATTGATATAATACAACGCCCTTCAACCTGTTGTATTACTGTATGTAGCTGGTTTAGATTCAGGCGTCCATCAGGTAACAGCGGAATAACTTCGATTGTAAGTCCCTGACGTACTTTCAACTGTTGCCAAGGCACAATATTGGCATGATGTTCGGCTTCACTTAGGATAACAGTATCTTTAATAGTCCAATCTGCACAAAAGCAGTTAGCGATTGTGTTGATCCCATGTGTCGTTCCACTGGTAAATACAATCTCCTTGTCTTGGTTGGCTCCGATAAACTTCCTGACAACCGG
This sequence comes from Candidatus Poribacteria bacterium, assembly GCA_012963885.1. Taxonomy (GTDB): domain Bacteria; phylum Poribacteria; class WGA-4E; order WGA-4E; family UBA9662; genus UBA9662. The sequence goes on from DTUY01000296.1 coordinate 9,262, forward strand.
GCGCACTCCTTCATATTCTTCGGTTGCCTGTTCCGCCCAATCATGGATTCCCCTATGAATGTTGGCGTTATAACAATTGTAGTATTCATCGATTTTATCCGTTACGCATTTAGGAGTTAAACTTGTGGCCGCGCTGTCGAGATAAACATGACCGTTATTGGGTGCTGATAGGATCTGAAAATCGTATTTGTTATTCAATTTATGTCTTGGATCAATTCACTGGAATACAAACTGTGTCAACCGTTGACAGAATATGACCGTTGGTTTGAGTCGACAGATACCCTGGATAGAATATGGTCTAATTATACTGAAACACACCGATGTTTGCAAATATTAGTCCCACGCCGTATGTCTGAGTCAGAAAATCATGTCTTATCGACAGGCACGCCCAATAAAGGATGCATCTCCTTAATGCAAAGTGATCTATCGATGTCGATTTTCCAAGCAATGTATCTATTGCTATTATTATCAAAATTACTATATCTCACAAGGTAACACTTAAACTGATCAAAAGCTAAAGGAGTAGGCAACCAAATGAAATTAGTAAGCTTTGAAGATAAAAATCGGATCAAACTAGGTGCAGTTATTGGTGATCAGATACTTGATCTCCACGCGACATCTGCTTCAGATTATCTGCTTGGGATGATTGAATTCCTTGAAGGTGAACATGATGCCTTTGCCACAGCTAGTCTGGCGATTGACACGGCGCAAAAGGCCCCTGAGGAGTCGGTTTGGGCTGAACATGCAAGGTTATTACCACCTGTCCCAAATCCGAAGAAATTCTTGTTGTTGGCGGGAAACTATGCTGAACACATTGAAGAAGGTGGTGAAAAGGCATTAAGCAAAACCGAGACCATACCTCGTGTTTTTATGAAACCGCCACAGAGTACAATGATCGCTAATGGGCAGCCGATTATTATTCCTCCCAATGCTGGATTTATTGATTGGGAAGCAGAACTAGCCGTTATCATCGGTAAAGGCGGAAAATTTATCGATCGTGAGAGCGCCTATTCTCACGTAGCAGGTTATACCATTGTCAACGATGTGTCGGAACGGGAACTACAAGTGAAAGAAAGCAGGGTGACTCGTGCTGGAGATGAATGGTTTGATTGGTTTAACGGAAAGTGTTTTGATACATTTGCACCGATTGGACCATGGTTGGTCACTAGAGATGAAATTCCGAACCCGCATGATCTTCAGATCTCACTGCGTGTCAATGGAAAAACCAAGCAGAACGCAAACACAGGCCAAATGATTTTCGACATTGCTGAGCTAATCGAGTTTATTTCCAGCCAAATGACGCTTGAACCTGGGGATATTATATCGACAGGAACCCCAGCGGGTGTTGGTCATCCGCACCAAAAACTTGTTCCCAGCGATGTTGTCGAAGTCGAGATCGAACATATTGGTATCTTAAAGAACCCTGTCCAGTAAGCCTAACTAGTTCCATACCATAATCATGATTGGTTTTACCTTTTGCAAGGTTTCAATGCGTTGAATCAGGGAATCCGCGTCCGTTTTTTGAGAAAAACTACCGACTGTCACGCGATACCAAATTTGACTATTAACTTCTACCTGCACGATTTTAATTGTTTGATTCAGTTTAAGTGATTCTAAAGAATCAACCAGAGCCTCAGCATTTTTGCGATCTTTGAAAGAACTCGCCAACAACGTATAAGAAGAAATCGGCTTATCCTTGGCCTGATTCAGCTGTTTCCGATCAGCTGCCAGAATAATTTCAACCCGTCGGTTTTTTTGTCGGTTTTCGGGAGTGTCATTTTCAGTAATCCCTCTCGTTTCACCATACCCAACGGCTGAAATTCGATTTTGATTTATGGCAAAGTTGGTAATCAAATAATTCATTACTGCATTTGCGCGCTTCTCTGATAGAGCCAAGTTGTAATTGGCATCACCAACATTGTCCGTGTGCCCTTCAATAATTACATGAGTTGTTGAGTAAGCCAGAATCGCGTCCGCAATCTGAATTAATGTTTCATGGAATTCACTTTTAATCCTAGCTGAATCTGTATCAAATATTATCTCGGATAAGGTTAAAACGAGTCCGCGTTGTTCTTGTCGGGTATGAATCACTTTTTCACGCAAATCGATTAACTGTATTTTCACCAGCTGAGTTGCACAATTTCCAGCAAGATCACAAAGAGTTAAAACGCAACTATGTTCGATGTCCGAATCTATCGCATGCTGTTTCTGGGAATCCAAGATAATTGGAAATGAGGGATTTCCTTTACCCTCGACTTGATCGGCAAGATCTTCGCCAGCAAAGAATTGAAGTACCCAATGATCTACATGAGTTGGTTCTGAAATTGCTGCTTGAACTACCAGAGCAGTCGATGCGTTCTTTTTATTCCCTGAGTCCGTTAGAATGATAGGATTTGCTGTGACCTCGAAGCTTATAGGTTTTGTGTCGATAATCACCTGTGTTTGACTACTTAATTGTTGTTTTTCGTCTTGATTGATGTCTAGCAGAAGTACGTTATATTTTCCATCAGTAACTATGTTTTGAGAAGTGTTTTTTCCCGCCCAGGTAATTGGTATGGTTGGAGTTCCTTTTCCCGAAAATTGACGCACAATCTTATTTTGGCGATTTCGGATTTCCAGTTGCCATTCGAGTTCTTGCCGCTTAATGAAGTTAAACTGAGTTTGATCTTTAATCCCGTCACCGTTTGGCGAGATTGCTTCATCCGATACTGCTAAACGAGATTTCAATCTATCTGGCATAACAATCGCTGGAACTGAAGCAGGTTTATCCAGTGATGACGGAGTTAACCAACTTACTGCCACGGAGAGCCAGTGGCTTCCTGAGCTATGTTCACTATTCACATAAGCATAATCAATTCGGGTATTACCATGGCGTAGGCCAACACCGTGTGTCCATGTTCCTTCTGTGAATTTTGAATAGTTCATCAGGCTAGAATAACCAATCCGGAATAAAAGATTATTGAAAAAGGATCGCTCCACTCCGAGGTGAAAACGCAATCTATCGCCTCGCTCATACGCGTGGTCATCATGCCAAGCCAGATCAACAGAAAAAGGCGTATTAACATCAATATAATAGGTTGAACCAAACCGGAGGATCAACGGCATCTTCTCATCTCTAACCAATTTTCCACCCTGCCAAAAACGACTGCCAATATCACTAAGTGCTAAGCCGAATAAGACACGGTCTCCAAGCCGAGGTAGTTTCCTTGTATAAGCTCCACCTAAATCCAGTCCCCAACCTATCTTGGTTATATTCTCGAAACTTCGCCGATGATGCCGGATGCTCATACCAGTTGAAAACCCATTTTTCAAATCTAGGCCATAGCCAATCAGCATCATCCGGCTTTTGGAATCATCTGCTCCCCATCCATCGACCCAAGAGGATATGGAAATATTGCCCATATCAGTTGACGATATTTGAAGTTGTTCGAGATTCATCGCTAGGGAAACCGCACCTTCTCTATCCTCCGATTCCTTGGTAAACGGCAACGAAGTTAGAGTAAATTCGGTCTTGTCCAAAATACCTATCAACGCAGGATTCCACAGTTCACTGCCTCCACCAGTTGGTCCTGCGGTGTGCGCACTACCCATGCCGATAGCACGCACATCAGTACCAATAAGTATTCGTCGATCATGTAGAAATAATTGTGGGTCTCTCAGGAATTGGGCTGGAACTGACTCGGAAAGGACAACAATCAACACCAAAACTGATAGGGTAATGTGTCGCCAGCTAATCGCAATAGACTCAAAAGTGGCATTCGATAACATGCTAACCTGAAGTTGCTGCGAATTTTATACTGATCTGGACAAGGTCTGATTTTGGATCTTCAAGTTTGATTTGATATATAGGCGGATCCCAACTGAAACTGTAATTCGATTCATAGCAAGCTGTTTCAACAGGTAGATAGTCTTTCGGCACATGGATAGACAGCATACTATGCGGGCGTCGTTTCGTATCACAAACAACAAGGAAACTTCGACTACGTTGATCCCACCCAGCAGAGAGGATTTCGCTGCCGCCTTGTGTGAAGTGCAGATCTGTTGCTAATAACTGCGGGTTTTTCTGTTCTTCACGAATACACAGTAATCTCGCACATCTTGGCGGTACATCCATTAACGTTACGCTTCCATTTACCGACCCAAGATACCTTTGATTCCAAAATTCGTAGATAAGATAGCATTTTGATTTATCCAATCCAAGTGAGGAAAGATTAAACTGTATCTCCTCAGGTTGATCTTTCCAATTGAAGATACCAACGATACTCCAAGAATCAAAAGAACCTTGAACAGGTTTTCCCCAAACACGCGGATGTATCTTCTCTAAGAGATCTATTGGCTTTGCTGATTGTTCTGTCAATGGAAACAGTTTCTTCAGCAACTCTAACCGTGGTTCAGATATTTTGCTTAAATCATCACCAAGTTCAATAATACTGCTGCTTAGAGCCGTCAAAGTCGCAACGATAATGGCTTCATTGAGCGGCTGATATTGCTCATCCACAGTTAGCGGACCAAGCCCACCCATCCACGCAATACCATCAAATATGGAATTCGTAATAGCTCCGTTAATTAACTGTTTGGTTTCAGACCAGTCTTCCCAAACATACTTGGCAGTTTGTTTTTGCTGATTCAATAAAACCTGACTCTGATTGACAACTCCAATGCTTGGCGCGTACGGTACATTACAGGCAGTGAGCTCTACCCTACCAAAACTTTGTGAAACCCAACGTTTCAGCAGGTCAATTCCAAGCCGGTATAACTCAATGCTTGTCAAGGTTTTGTCGTGCCAGAAGAAACTACCTGAATTTTCAATTGGACCAATTAAATAAGCCAGCATATCTACCTTGAGGATGTCAATATTCCACTCCTCTATAACTGTTTTGATGTTTCGCTCAATCTCCTTTTGGGCATCTGGATGTGAAACATCAAACAACGCAACCTTTGTATCTGCATCATGCAGATGAATCGCTGCTAAACGGCTTTGCCCATCGTGAAGGAAATACTCAGGATGAGCTTCGGCGATCTTAGAATCAGCAGCGACACAAAACGGCATAATTCCAAGACCGAACTTTAATCCTGTATCGTGAACATAGTCAATTAGGTACTGCATTCCTTTAGGAAACTGGTCGTCATCAATTTGATATGTTCCTAATTCCTTTTGCCACCCGTTTTCTAGTTGGATAAGTTGGATACCACCATCAGAGGCAGATCGAAAAAAACTGTTTCTCTTAATCAAGTCAGTGTGTTTCGTAACAGAATCGGATAATGTCTGATCTGTAGTTCTCTCCGGATATATCCCCCAAGCCGAGAAGAAACGGTCTTGTTTCTTCACCTCCATTTCTTGAGCAATCATTTCTACATAAGTTTGATAGGACGAAGTTATCCCATCTATAAAATTAAGGTAGAAAGGCGAAAATTCGATTTCTGTTTTGGCTGCACACTCGTAGTTTTCACACTGGTGAAAGGCTGACCAACAATCAATTCCTTCTTCTGTCTGTTGAGTTGCTGTGTCTTGTCCGGTATAACTCATTTCAATCGAAGACCACCATTTTCTGGCATCAAGAAAACCAAATACAATAGACTGCTTACTCTCTAGATCATAAATGCCACCATCATAGCAGAGATGGACGGAGTTGTCCTGATTCACGCTGAATCCACTGTAAACTTTCTGCACTCCGTGAGAAGTGTTGGAAGCGGTGTTTAGGTACACATGACAATTTTCGGGACTACTACCGAGATAAATACCACCCTTAGCCTGTTCCTGTGAAGACGAAACATTAATGACAGAAGCTTGTGCTAGATTGATCGGATCATCCCCGAAATTCTCAATTGACATACTAATTAATATGTATGGTTGGTTCTGGTAGCATTTTAAATGAAGGTGAATTCGAATTTCGTGTTGATCTGCTTCACAAGAAAATGTAACAGGCTGATACAAACCGAAGTTGTCTTTTTTCGCTGGATCCGCCGTGAACTCACGTTTAGAAGCGTTTAGTGAGGATAGAGTGACTCCATCTTGAAGTACGACATCCATGTGAGCATTTCTGATTATCTCAAACATTTTCTGATTTGCGTAGCTCCATGTTCCCTGTGATAAGTTGAACGAAACCTGACAAAATTCATTTTGGATCTTTACAATATCTCCTTCTCGTATCAATACTAAATTACTGTTTGATGAGCTTCTCATATATGTTCCTTTTGTATTCTTCTACTAAGCAATTTTACAGTCTTTCCTTTCAGCAGATATTCATCAAATGATTACAAATTTCAACGAATGCGTTACTATATTATACTTTGCAGTACCTTCTCATTCTTCAGTCACCTCTCACCTTGGCGAAGATCAAACGATCACGCAATTCTCCAGAATTAGATCTGATATCATTTTTTAGTGTTGCCTCAAGACAAAACCCAAGCTTACGAGGGATTTTTTGACTTCTCACATTCTTTGAATCGCAACAGATTTCAATTCGCTTGGCATTCAGTTGATGAAACCCAAATTCTGTAATTGCTACCGTTGATTCAGTAATATACCCTTGGTTCTGAAACTTCTTCCTACACCAATACCCCTATCTCGAATTTTGGTCCCTTTGAGAGAAAGCAAAAAAACAAGATCCTTTCTCCCCAAAAAGGCAGAGTGCTTATTCTTAACAAACTTTCTGGTTTTGCTAATATCCGGTAATTCCTCTGCCCAAGGCATCCAAGTATTAAGGTCATCGAATGTTTCACAAATAGCTGTATGCAATTCTTCATCATCACGCGGCTTAGGCGATCTGACAACTAACCTTTCCGATTCCAGAAGATCAGGAAACTCAATTAAAGCTGGATTCATATGCTCCGCCAGTTAAATTGGAACTAGTTGGCTTGACAAATGCTAGATAGATATTATGTTTTACACATTTAGCGTTATCATTATTTTAATTTTATGATTAACAAGGTTGGCAGAGATCAATTCCTAATGTGTACGAAACGCAGTTGCCTTCGTAGGATACAGATGCACGTCACTATGATAGTCACCAAAATTGCAGCAGACCAAACCCATGGTTTTTTAGGTTCTGGTGTCAGGCCAAACAATTGCGTGCCTAGGATATCAAAATTTTCCCAGATTGAGATAATTGCCGTTTGCCGGTTGCGTGTGATCTTCTCAATAATTTCTTGAAGTATTGGAGTGCCAAGAAGAACAGAAATAAACCACATCGCGGCGTAACGCGCGTTCGTTGTCAGGGATGAAAATGTTATAATTAATAAACTTAACGGGAAAATAATAATCAACGAATAAAGCAGAATAGATCCAACAATCCAGTAATTCTTCATGATAAATTTTAGATCACTGCTGAGCAAGATATGTTCAATAAAAAGTAGCAAACAAGGGATACCCGTAATCATTAGCAGTAAAACAATTATGACAGAAATCTTCCCTATCAGATAATCAGTCCAGAATATTGGTTTCGAAAGGTAAATCGATAAAGCATTATACCGCAGGTCTTTCGATATTAAGTTTGCTCCGGAAAATACACCGATTAAGGCAATGAAGAACCCCGGCAAGATTGGATTTCGCATGAGAAATTGCTTGAAGAATTTTGGATCGATTTTCAACAAAACGGTTGATTCAGGAAAGTAGTTTGCCAAGTAAACCAAAACACCGTGAATAACCAGATAAATCAAAGGTGGGATAGCAACAATAAAACGAACAAACTTCCGTTGAGCCAATAGTTCCAACTCAGTTCTGGCAATAACTATCCAGCAGTTTACATGACCTGATTTGAATTGCCCATTCCAATGTTGGTAACTTCGATCATGAATAAGCATCAAAAAGAGTTTAAGGAAACAATTCCTGTAACTGTTTTAATAGCTTCATATTGTATTGTCCACCAAGCTCCTGAGTTTTGATCTTACAGGCGCGCCAATTTTCAAAAGTCTGTCCATGTTCACATCCTAATAGCTCTATCCGCATTTCTTCCAGTGCACGCAAATTGATAATCTCAAGAGTGACATTTGGGAAAATAGCGTGAATGTCTTCTTCAAGGTAGCAATCAAACAAAACTTCAATCTGATTCCAGAAAATTTTGTCCTTTTTTTGATTGATTTCATCGACTGAGACAATTTTCGGTGATTGATCCATAGTTCGAATCCGAACACGTTTTGGTGGAGTGAAGGTTGAAGTCTTGGATGAAACCTGCCGTTCCGAATCATAACCGGAGAGAATTTCTTCAATTAATTGCGCCATTAATCGATATGATTTATTCTTTACCTCTTCGGCTTGGTCTACCTTCCATTCGGCCTCCTGATATTTAATACAGCCTTCAATATTTCGAATCTCATCGTAGAGAACTTGAAGGAAATGATTAACATCCAAAACGTAAACAGCAGGTTTCAAATTCGACGGGCGGTGGAAATCGGGAACCTGAGTAAAAAACTCGTTATAACATGTAATCTTCTCAAGGTCCTGATCTTTACTGGATGTCAGTCGAAAAGCCAAATAAGCTTCACCACGCACTTTGAGGAACTGACCGAATTGGCAGTCAGAAGTAACAGTATAGGGTAACAGATTTTTAGGACGCTGTGGTTCGCAAGAAACGAGTTGTTTTTTTGTGCTATCTAGAAGGGGGGATTTATCGTCGACTGTGCCATAAGGCGCATGAGTGGCAGAATTTTGCTCCTGCTTCCTCTGAATCTCAAGCAAGTTCAAACCCGCGACCATTAAGTCGATCTCTTTTTCCTCCAGCTCAATCTTTTCCAGAACTTCACTACACGTTTCGTTTATTATTTCCTTTATCTGCTGAACCAATCCTTGCATTGCCACACACCAAGCCAAATTTATAGATCGCGAAATCAATAGTACATTCTTATTCTCTGAATTGTGTCCGAGAAAGGCCCTTGCTTATCTGTCTCTATAGTCACTGTAATCTTACCAATGTCGGCATCCCGAGCCGGATCTTCCTGAATGAGTCTAATTGGAATTTCGCCCGTCATTAACCTGATATTGGAACCAATTGCGTGTGACCAATGAAGGTTCTGTAGTTCGCCACTATAAACTATTATGTTAGCCTCACTTTCTCGATATGAGTACAGATCCACTTGGGTTATAAACTTTGAGATGGGTAGTGCGTTCGCACCAATACCAGGTGATAAAATGCTAGCGTTCCACATCAAAGGATTACCATGCGAATCCACCAAGATAATCCGAATTTCTATACGACCCAAACGGCGCTCTGATTCTATGCGAATACCTGCGAAATTGTCAATCTCGCCAGCCCCGCATCCCCAAAAAGATCCAACGCAAATAAGGTAAAACAGCCCGTCAAGCTTAATTTTATCTAAGCAAAACCTCACAATATTCCTATATTCCTGAACAGCTCTCGAAAAATACTATCACTTTTAACCAATGATGTCAACGTCAAACAAAATCACTAAATTTCTGGTTATATCAAAATGCAGATGATACTATTATGATACGAATCTACGCACCATAATGAAACAGAAGATTTCATGAGCTTTTACTTTCAAGACGGTTATCTTTACTGCGAACAGTTAAAAGTCAAGGATATTCAAGCCCAAATTCCTGAAAGCCCGTTTTACCTGTATAGCAAGCAGCAAATCACCAAAAATTACAGCGCCTATTCAGAAGCAATCGAGGACATCAATGCTATTATCGGCTATGCCATTAAAGCCAACAATAATTTGGCTATTCTAAAACATTTGCAAGAATTGGGAAGTAGCGCAGTTTTAGTCAGTGGCAACGAACTCCGTATTGCACTTAAAGCCAATTTTAATCCAGAAAGGACGATACTAAACGGTAATGGTAAAACCATCGATGAACTGATGTATGCAATTCAGAATCAGGTTTTAATCAATATTGATAGTAAGTTTGATCTCCAACACATTCAGCGAGCAGCGAATGAAGTTGGAAAAAGAGCAAATGTTCTTATTCGAATTAACCCAGATATCGATCCCCAAGTTCATCCTTACGTTTCAACAGGAATTAAAAATTCAAAGTTTGGTATCCAAAACAAAGAACTAGACTGGTTTCTGGATTTTATCAAATCGAGCTCTTTACTAAACTTAGTGGGCGTTCACTGCCATCTTGGATCAACGATTGAGCAGACACAAGTTTTCTACGATGCAACTGTTCTCATGTCGGAATTCGTGAAGATTATCCGAAGCCAGGGTTTTGAGTTGCAGTATCTCAACATTGGTGGAGGCTTGGGGATTGATTACCATAAGCAGGGTGAAATTTTGCCAACTCCACTTGACCTAATCAATTCCATACGGGAAGTACTGGACAATCAACATATTTCACTGATTATTGAGCCGGGGAGATCTATTGTCGGGAATACTTCAATTTTGGTCAACCGAGTCATCGGCGTAAAAACAAATGGCAATAAGAGCTTTGTAGTTGTAGACGGTAGCATGTCTGAATTGATTCGGCCGAGTCTTTATAATGCTTACCACCACATCGATTTGATAGAGCCCTGTGAAGGTGAACTCAAGAAGTTTGATGTGGTGGGGCCAGTATGCGAATCAGCCGACTTTCTCGCTAAGGACTGCTACCTAACATCCCCATCCGAAGAAATGGGGTTAGCTGTATGGGACGCTGGCGCGTACTGTCACGTTATGAGTTCAAACTATAACCTGAGAATGCGTCCTCCAGAATATTGGGTTGATGAAAACCAATTGATTCAAATTAGAAAGAAAGAATGTATTGAAGATTATCTAAATCTATTCAATATCTGAAAACAAATAGCAAATAGCTTGTTAACCTAAAAATCAATATCTGCTTCAGCTAGAATCCGTTCAACGGCAACATTTAAATCTACGGTGCCAATATCACCTTCTTCCCGTACGCGTATGGAAACAGTCCGATTCTCAACTTCACGCTCCCCTATAATAAGCATGTAAGGCACCTGTTGCAATCTAGCTTCACGAATCTTAGCGCCAATTTTATCATCCCGGCTATCCAATTCCGCACGAATCTGCTGAGATTTCAGTAGACTATGCACCTCTTTTGCATATTTAGTGAAACGCTCACTGATTGTCATGACAACGCACTGTACCGGAGCAAGCCAAGTTGGGAAAGCACCTGCGTAGTGTTCAATGATGATGCCAATGAATCGCTCAAAACTACCATAAAGCGCGCGATGAATCACAACTGGCCGTTCCATATTACCGCTGGCGGATGCGTATGTTAGATTAAAACGTTCTGGTAATTGAAAATCCAGTTGAACCGTTGCACACTGAAACTCGCGATTGAGAGAGTCTTTAACGTAAAAGTCGAGTTTAGGACCGTAAAATGCAGCATCGGCCGGATTGATCTCGAAGTCAAGGTCATTGTTTTTAAGCACACTTTCGAGTGCACTCTCTGCCTTGTTCCAGACGGCAGTGTTACCTATAAAATGATCTGGATTGCGTGTACTAAGAACACTTCGGAATGGTAAATCAAAGGTCTTGTAGATTCGCCGGATTAGGTCAATGATTCGATTGTGTTCTTCTTCAATCTGTTCTGGCATCACAAAATTATGAGCGTCATCTTGGCAGAACTGGCGAACACGTGTCAACCCGCTCAAAGCACCCGTAACCTCATTCCGGTGTAAGACACCTTGATCATATAATCGATAAGGTAAGTCCCTATAACTGCGACGTTTGCTTTTGAAGATTAACATATGAGCTGGGCAGTTCATCGGCTTGAGGCCACTCGATGGGTCACCTATTTCATTTGGGAAGGTAAACATGTCGTTACGGAAATGCTCCCAGTGACCGGATGTTTCCCACAACGATTTGTCGTAGATCAGTGGTGTGCGAACTTCATGGTAACCTTCATCCTGATAGAGTTTTCGTGCTTTTTCGGCAAGCTTATTATAGATAATGGTTCCTTTTGGCAACCAGAAGATGGAGCCAGCCGATTCTGGATGTGTTTGAAAGAGATCCAGTTTCTTTCCCAGTCGACGGTGATCGCGCTTCTCGGCTTCTTCAAGCATTCGCAGATAACTATGTAACTCATCCTTAGTTGGCCAAGCTGTACCATAGACCCTCTGTAATTGCTCTCTGGTTTGATCCGCACGCCAGTAAGCCCCAGAAACCCGAAGTAATTTGAAATGCCGACATTCGCGCGTTTTTTCGACATGCGGTCCCTTGCATAAATCGGTAAAGTCACCAGAATGGTAAACCGAGACATTATCACCTGAAACACCTTCACTTGCCGAATTAGCGTCCTGATTAGAAAGTCCATCAATCAATTCTAACTTGAACTTCTGGTTACGTTCACCAAACCATTCGCGTGCCTGATCAAAGGTCCAATCTTCCTGTAGAAAAGGTTCATTTGCCTTGATTAGGGTTTTCATATGTTTTTCAATTTCTGGAAAATCATCAGGTGTGATTGGACGTGGTACTTCCATATCATAATAAAATTCATTGTCAATTGGTGGGCCGATGGCAAGTTTGATAGTCTTCTCGCCGTCATCAAATAGTTGCTGGACAGCATACGCCATGATATGGGCTGTTGAGTGTCTTATCCGATAGAGATATTCTTCCTTTTCAGGTAAAACTTGAGTGCTCATCGTTGTATGCGTCCTTATCACAAGTGCTGACAAACACAAGAAATAAAAAAAGAGAGCATCCCAGCTCTCTTAAGAATGATACGATGGGCGGTACGGGATTCGAACCTGTGACCCCTTGCGTGTCGAGCAAGTACTCTAACCAACTGAGCTAACCGCCCTTAAGTCTTGGTGACATGGAGGTGGCGGTCGGAATCGAACCGACGTATAGAAGTTTTGCAGACTTCCGCCTTACCGCTTGGCTACGCCACCCAAAAAGCGGGAAACGAGATTTGAACTCGCGACATTCACCTTGGCAAGGTGACACTCTACCACTGAGCTATTCCCGCAGAAACTAACGGGTTAAATTCTATCAATCTAAAACCAATTTGTCAATAAAAAACCGCTTCTTACCTAATTAGTGTTTATCAGCAATAATTTCGCGACCACTAGCGATTATTTTTAATCGAAGTCACCTTTCAAATCACTTCTACTAGAATTACTGAACCAGAATATTAGTATACCAAGATCTACAAACTGTTCTTATTTTAATTTATATTCTCTTCAAATTATTTGAGTTTAATAATTCCTGTCCAGCGAAAAAAAAACGATTTTTTAACCTGAATTGTATTTTGCTTGTAGTTTAATGCTTGAGACACCGATTTTAACATTTGTGGGAGATTTATAGGTTTTGCAATAAACGTGTATGCTCCAGCTTCAAAAGCTTCTAGTTTGACATTCGAACTCCGATTCGCACTCATGATGATTGCTGACAAGTTCGGATAGATTTGTCGTATTTGCTGGATTAGTTCTGGTCCCGTTGTATCGGGTAGATCATAGTCGGAAATCACCAGCGAAATCACACCTCTATGAATGATTTGAATTGCATCATATCCATTTTCAGCACAGGCAACTTCATAGCCACCACGGCTTAGAACCTCATATAATACCTCGAGTGACTCAACATCATCATCAATAAGTAAGATTTTCCCACTGTGTACAATCATAGTGACGTGATTTTGTGTTTTTTTTAGTGTTTAGCAATATACATGCCAATTAAAATTGGATTATTATAGCCTTTAGTTAGCAGCTTGTTAAAGGCTACTGACGCAACAAGATGCCATATTGACATAAAACACGAAATCTTACCTGCCAATGTGACGTGTGAAATACAAAACAGCACAGATTGCCTGATCTAAGTCAGTTACAAAATCCAGATTTGGCTTTCAGTCGACCAGAAAATTAGCTCCTCATAATACGCGGAAAAGTAGGAAAACGCCTGTTTTTCCGGTCGTTCTCTATATTTTTTAAGCGGTGGATTACTTAGGTTAAACGAGTGCTAAGGGACAGTAATTTCTTTAACACTTTTTGCAAGACCTTCAGCAAATCTTTTCACATTCAACAGCATCGCCGACTCATCATCCAGATTTTCCTCGATGACCTTTACAATTGCACTTCCAACGATGACACCATCAGCAATCTGTGCCACTCGTTTCGCTTGATCTGGTGTTGAAACACCGAAGCCAACACAAATTGGTTTTCCTGTATGTTTCCGAATTTCTGTGACCATTGATCTAACCTCGTCTGAGATGACATTACGTACTCCCGTTACACCCGTTACCGAGACGCAATAAATAAATCCTTTACTAAGTTCGGCAATCCTGACAATTCGGTTAGAAGTACTTGTCGGCGCAACGAGGAAAATTGTCGCTAGATCACAATCGGAGACAGCTTCAAGTAAAGCCTCAGCTTCCTCCGGAGGCAGGTCCACGATAATTACGCCATCAGCACCGACCTCCATAGCTCGCTGACAAAACCCCTCAACACCCATTTGGAAGATAGGATTGTAATATCCCATTAATGTAATTGGAATGTCTGTCTCGCTTCTAAGGTCCGACACCAAATTAAGAATTTGATCAAGCGAAGTTCCGTGATAAAGCGATCTTTCACTTGCTTTCTGTATAGTTGGTCCATCAGCGACTGGATCGGAGAAAGGGATACCGAATTCGATTAGATCCGCCCCTGCTTTTTCAAGTGTCAGCAACAGTTTGCGACTCAGGTCAAGGGTCGGATCGCCTGCACATATATAAGGCATGAATGCTTTTTTTTTATTATTTTGCAGTTCTTTAAATTTGGCTTCAATTCTATTCAAGCTTAACCTCACAATTCGATGCTGAGCGTTTCAGCGACTGTATACACATCCTTATCACCTCGTCCGGAAAGACACAGAATAACAATTTGAGACGCATTCATTTGCGGAACAGTGTTGGCAATATAGGCAACCGCATGAGAAGTTTCAAGAGCGGGAATAATACCTTCAGTTTCTGACAACAGTTTAAAACCTTCGATCGATTCATCGTCTTCAATTGAAACGTATTTGGCACGACCAGTTGCTCTATAAAAACTGTGTTCAGGACCAACTGCAGGATAGTCTAAACCTGCAGAGATTGAGTGCGCAGGGGTAATCTGCCCATCCTTTCCCTGTAGTACATAGCACTTAGCACCATGGAAAACACCAACACTTCCTGCGCCCAGCGATGCAGAATGTCTGCCGCTTAGAATGCTCTCACCTCCAGCTTCAACCCCAATCAATTCCACCGATTCGTCATGATAGAATGGATAAAAAATACCAATGGCATTACTTCCGCCACCAACACAAGCAATTACCTGATTGGGCAAACACCCTTCCTTCTCAAGGATTTGTTCACGAGTTTCTCTGCCAATTATAGATTGAAAATCGCGCACAATCATTGGATATGGATGAGCCCCAACAACGGACCCGATTAATAAATGAGTAGTTCGGACGTTAGTAACCCAATCACGCATACTTTCGTTGACAGCATCTTTTAGTGTTCGTGAACCTGAGGTAACGGGTGTCACTGTTGCTCCCATCAGCCGCATACGAAAAACGTTTAAAGACTGCCGTTGAATATCCTCTTCACCCATATAAATTTCGCATTCGAGATTGAACTTGGCGCATACTGTGGCAGTTGCCACACCATGTTGTCCTGCTCCGGTTTCAGCAATAATACGCTCTTTGCCCATCTTTCGCGCGAGGATAATCTGCCCGAGAGCATTATTGATCTTGTGAGCACCAGTATGGTTGAGATCCTCACGCTTAAGATAAATTTTTGCCCCGCCCAGCTCTTCTGTCAGCCTGTCAGCATAATAAAGAGGATTGGGTCTACCGGCATACTGACGAAGGTAATAATTAAACTCCGCTTGAAACTCAGGATCACCCTTGATTGACATGTATGCTTCCTCAAGTTCAAGCAAAGCAGGCATTAAGGTTTCTGGGACATAACGTCCACCAAATTCACCAAAATGCCCGGTTTGGTCTGGAATAGTTTGTTTCAATTTATACTTTTCCATAGCAGTATATTCAAACAATAGATAATTGATAGTTTTTTAGAGCCAGTCAATAGCCAGCATTTTAGCTTAGTTTTGTCGAGATTCTTCAATTAGCTCAACGCGTTTTAATAATTCTGCTTGTACTCGCACGAGGCGGAAAGTGTAAACGACAAATATTAACCAGATGACAAAATAGGCCGAAACCAAATACTTTAAGCGTTTTATTTGGCGCTGTTCCAGTTTCGCTACCGATTTCTTAACCAGCATTTCTACCTTAGCCTCGTTGACAATCATGCCGCCTGCCACTTCATCAATTGACTCAGCTAAGGCCATAGAAATTTCGTCCGATGTAATTGTAACTGGTGTTTGTCCTAATACAAATAGTCCAAAAAAAAGGACAAATACACCTAAAATTAGGAGCAAAAAAATTTTTGGCATCAATCTCTCCAAACTCTCTAGTTAACTATTCATTTGGTCGAACTGAAGCGCGTCAATTCGTGATTTTATCTGCATTGATTGCGTCCGCAAAATAAGGAGAAAAACATATAGTAGAGTTAATGCAAGCCATGAGACTAACCAAGTCTTTGTCATAGATGGCGGGAGTTGGCTTTTGATATTAATTGAAGGGTGCAATCGATCCTGCCAAATTTCTACCGAGTAATATACTATCGGGACATTCAAAAACGCAAGCACACCAAGCACAGACGAGTATGTTTTTCTAAGATCGATATCCAACATCGCTCGTAAAATAAAATAACCAATGTACATTAACCAAAGAATTAGGGTACTTGTGAGCCGCGATTCCCAGTTCCACCAGGTTCCCCAAGCGGATCTCGCCCAAATTGGTCCGGTGATCAAGACAACGGTACAGAAAACCAAGCCGAGTTCTGCAGAAGAGGAACCAAGAGCGTCAAATTTGTCGTCCCTTCTAATAAGGTAAATGATACTGCATACACACGTAAACGCATATGCGGTAAAGGCAACAAAAGCTGAAGAGACGTGGAAATAAAAAATTTTCTGGGTTTCCAACATCGTTTCTTCAACCGCGGCATAACCAAAAACCAGATATATGGACCAAAACAGACTGCTTGCTCCTAGGAAACCGACAAATAGAGTGAAATTAGCGTTCTTCACCTTTTAGCCTTCGATAACAAACTCAAAAAGTAGATATGAAATCGTCAAAAACACTATACTATATAGAATTAATAATGTAATCCAGAAAGTCCCTCGAAGAGATTCAGTCAATAATAGTGAAACCGTACACTTTGTTCCTGCCATAATCACTGGAAGTACCAATGGAAGAAGCAACACGGAAAGCAGGCTCTCTTTTCCGCCTGTGGTTGAGGCCATTCCTGATAAAATCACGCCAACAGCACAAAGACCTAACGTTCCAATGCTGAGTATCCCCAGTAGTTTAAACAAGGTCATTACAGATACTGAATTAAGTGACTCAACAAATTGGAGTGAAACCGGCGTGAGGATGAATGCTAATATAGTCAAGAAAATGAAATTACTCAAAACTTTGGAAAGATAAAAATTACTGGGATCGATCCCAGCCAATCGAATAATGTGTATGGCACCATTTGCTCGTTCAATATCAAAAGATCGAGTTAATGCAATGATCCCTGCAAAAACAAAGGCAACCCACAAAACGCTTGCCGCTAGTTTGCTGCGTTCCTCTAGATCAAGAGGGAAAACTGGTCCGACGGCAAAACTGAAGACAAGAACAACTAATAGACTGAACATGAAGATTAATGCTAAGGTGTCCTTTGTTCGGAACTGCAGGATCAAATCTTTCTGAGTTAACCAAAGGATTTGCCGAATCGCATTCATTAAAAGTGGAAAGTAAAAGAACAAAATATGGTGTTTATTGACCGATTGCCAATTCAAATTCCAAATCTGTAATTTTATTACTTTTTTGGAAAACCTTCCTCAAGTGCTAGTATTGCATAGCAAGTTACCAAAAGAGTATCTCTCTCTTTCCATCCTCCATCTGAGTTTTTCCAGTAGCCGACAACAAGCTGATCATCAGCCGCATTCTCAATCACCTGCTCCCTTATTAAATGTGCGGAGAGTTCTTTGTACCATTTGTGTCCGTTACCTCTTGAATCGTCAATCGTATCTTTGCCAAAAAGACTTAGTGTTTTTGCCATCATATAGTAGGTATAATACAGGTCATGTTTTTCCTGTCTGCCTTTCATTCCATGATTTCCCTTGAGCGAATAATTTTGACTTACCCAATCAAAAGCCCTCGTAATACGGACATCGTACTTGTCGATCTCGTCGTATTTATCGAAGGATTCACAGAGTAACAAACTCAAAAGTCCTGTGTATGTCATGCTGGCATAAGATGTTGGCATCTTCTTGTTCGCTTTACTTTCACCACTTGGTGCATATACGAAGCCACCATCATTGGGCCCATTATCTACCCATTGATCCCGATCGTTTGTCGCGATTAGATTCTGGCATCTTGAGATGAAGATCATGGCTCGTTCCCAGATTAAAACATCATTTTCACGGCTCTCCTCACTCTGACTTTCCTTAATAGCTTGCAGTGCGAACGAAAGATTTAACAGATCATTGACTGCCTCACGACTCCCATAACCGATACCTCCGTAATACTTGCCATCTGCGTCGACAATATTTTGTAGTCCCTTAACATAGTTTCTAGCCTTGTTAATGAGTTGTTGATATTCCTTTTTCTGGTTCTCCCCCGTGGTTGTTTCTTTAACTAATTCTAAGGTCATGATAGCAAGAGATGTATCATAACATGGCAATCTGGGGAGTTTTTCCTCATCATAGATACTGCCATCCCGATTCTGCATTTCAATCAATGATTTGATCGCTTTTTCTAGGAACGGAGTTTCATCTGAATACTCCGTTCCATCTGAAGATTTTCCTGTCGGATGTTTGAGAAAAGCACTGATTACAAGTGCTGTCATTCGTGGATGATCGCGGAATAAACCGTTGATGCCCTGTTGTAGTCTCAGCCAATTCAGGCCCCGATCAATCGCCGCTAATATTCGTTGGTTTCCATAGTCCTTGAGCAGTTCGTCCAATCTTGCTGGTCTCTGACTAGTAGACAAGGTGACAACAACTAATAGGAAAAATAAACCAAGTAAAATTCGCAGACCGACTTTTAGCTCTGTCCTGAGGCGACTATTTTTCAAGTTAAGATTTTGAAGTTCAAAAAGCAAATGGAGCACAAAAACCCCTTATCAATAATTTTTGTTGTGTTTTGTGCTCATATCCGAAAAAGGCAAACAGGTAGTTACGAGAGTTGCACCGCTTCATTAGATTCAGAAGATGCCATGGCGGCATCATAAACTCGCATAACTTCACGAACCTGTTTAGGTTTCACAATCAGTTCATCATTATCATTTATTACATTGGAAATGTTTTGATAATAAGCTTTCCAAGAACTTTTTACAGGTTCGACGATAAGATCCTCCACTTTACCATTAACTTCCGTTGAAACCTGTGCATAATTTTCAGGATTTTGCTCGGCTGCATCAATATTACCATTGATCATTGCTAGTTCTTGTGGATCAATCCCGTATTTGGCTAACCCACCTAGGTTTCCCTGAATATACCATCTCGGTTTCGTTTTTTTCGCGAGATTGCCTATCTCAATTTGGTAGAGAACACCATTTTGAAACTTAATCAATAGATTGGCGTAGTTTCCGATATCTGTTTCCCAGTGTTGATCATAATGAATATCGCAAAAAACTGTTTTGACAGGCGAATCAACAAGTTGCAGCGCTTGGTCGACAAAGTGCGCCGGCCAATCGAAAAGAATACCGCCACTCTGACTTTTAACGCCACGCCATCCACCAGGCGCACCATAACGCATAATAGCAACTTGAAACAGATATGGCGAACCGAGCAGCCCGTCATCGATTATTTTTTTAACTGTTGTATAGTCCCAATCCCAACGGCGATTATGGAAGACACTAAAAAGGACGTCATTTCGATTGCTAGCTTCAATCATTGCTTCAGCCTCAGCAGTATTCATACACATAATCTTGTCAGTAACAACGTGCTTGCCGTTATTCATTGCTTTGATTGCTAGCTCAGCATGAGTATCGTGTGGTGTTGCAAGTACTACCAAATCAACCTGATCGTTTGCAATTGCTTGATCAATTGTTTGGTAAATAACAGCATCAGGGTAATGTTCAGCCGCAGCGGCACGCCGCTCTGGATTTCTGGAGGCAATCGAGTACACATCCAGTCCATCCGCTAATCCAATCAGGTAGGCATGAAAACATCGACCAGCGAAACCATATCCGATGACTGCTGCATTAGCCATAAAATTTCTCCTGTAACAAAAAAACTCCTCAAACCAAATTTTATCGGTTTGAGGAGTTTTTATCAAGATTTAATTCAAACTGTACTCGTATTCAGATTACTTTAAAATAATCATCTTCTTCGTTGCGTTAAACTTGCCAGCTTCAATTTCATAGAAGTAAATTCCACTGGCGACTTCTTCTCCGTACAGATTTCGCCCATTCCAGTAAGCTGCTTTGTGGCGGGAAATGTAGCTTCCCGCAGATTTGAAGCCTAGGTCAAGCTCACGAACTAACTTACCCGCCGCGTTGTAGATCCGGATTGTTACAGATTGATTCTCCTCCACATGATATGGAATCCATGTTTCCGGATTAAACGGGTTGGGATAATTCTGACCAAGTGCAAAGCTCAGGTCTGGATCAATAAGCTGGTTCAAATTATCTATCGACTTTATGCGAACCGGAATTAAACTTGCCTTGGAATCAGAAAGTTTGAGGTTTTCTATGTGAATAGACTCCAGGGCACGATTAACATCCCCTTTCAGTTGGAAGGTGACAGTCGCCATTTTGCCTGTTGTACCCGCACTCTCGTTTGAACCACCAATCCCGACCGAAGCAACCTTTTCAACTTTGCCGTCCAATAACCGCGGTTCAATCCAGAAACTAGATCCTTTAAGAGCATTACCTTCTTTAATACCGATAACATCAAGTAAATGCGGATCATACCTCAAATCAAATTGAAACCCTTTGAGTCGTTCATTTAATGCGACGTTGACAGACAATATGACCTGTTTGAGTGAACTCGTCGCCTCAATAGTTTCGATAGACATTGAAACATCCGCACGAGGTTCGACAGATTTCATAACCGGCGCTGCTGCTGCAGAACCATACATTTCACCAAAATGCTTGGCCACGAGTGTTAGGTCTAGGATGTCGACAGTACCATTTCTGTCTATATCCGCGTAGGCATCGAAACTTTCAGCGCCGAAAGCGTTACTAACTTGGACTAGATCCAGAATATCAACAGCCTCATCTCTGTTGGTATCCCAAGGGTTCTCTCGTGCTGCCGATTCTACCAATCGATACGTTTCAAAATGCCGTGTGGAAACAGTAAAGGTTTTTCGCTTCTTGTCGACCTTGTTGACTTCTCTAAGTTGCCACTTGCCATTGTCAAGAGCGTAAACGCTTAAGCCATCTGGTGATTCAAATGATGGATAAGGAATAGTGACCTGAGCATTTTTAGCGAACTTTGATTTAAATGCGGAACCATCCTGAGAAACGGCAGTAAAACGATAGATGGTGCCTTCAATTGATCCGGCGAAATCTGGTACGTCGCTTTCCATTAGATTTTCGATTGATACTGCGGTATATATGGTCGAATCTTTTGAGATCGATTTGGAACGTGCTGTAATACGTGTCCCTTCAGCTATGATGGCGGTACCACCCTTCCGTGCCGATAAAATTGTCACGTTCAGATTTTCTGAAGGTGAAAGCGATTCAACTCCCGCAGCACTTATCGACGTTAGCGCGTAATAATACGTTATACCAACATCAACATTGGAATCGGTGAACTCTGTCCTACGCAGTTTACTTTTTCGTCGTTTAGTGTTTTTCAATTCCGTAATTGGTTTTTCCGCACGATAGAGGTTATAGTACTTAGCGTCTGGATCAGGTGTCCAACCCACAACAATTTCAGTACCCGAGTAGGTCAAACCGCCTGATAAAGTAACTGGGGGAGCATCTGGTGGTTTGTTGTCCACAATAACCGTAGCTTTGTAGGGCTTGCTGATATTACCTGCTGCGTCAACTGCCGATAAAGACAACAGGTTTTTTCCCTCTTTTAAGGAGATCGTTTTAGTTATCGTGTTTTTATCTGTTGGGAGCACAACCGGTTCTTTATCATTCACCATAAGTGTAATTGATTCTGCCGACACTTTACTGTTGTCGCTAAACTGAATTTCCGCTTTGATCTTTGGTTGGTCAATTTGATCCTGTAAATTGACAAATTTGATCTTAGGTAGAGTTCGATCCAAAAATACAGTTTGTGCGGGTGAAGCCGGACTTTGTAGTTTCGCACGACTGCGCGTAAAAGAAGTAACCTTGTTAGTACCAGACTTAAGAAGGATACGATCAATTTCAAAATTCCCATCTTTATCAACGGGAACAATGCCCATCGACTTATCGTTGACGAAGATTTCCACTTCAACTTTTTTGCCACTGTAATCAGCAATCTGACCACTCATAGGAATCTCTGGTGAATTTGTATAGATCTTATTTTTACCTCGATTGTTAATAACGATATCAAAAGCGGATGTGAGGCCTCTGCTCTGCGCTTGAGCCACAGATGCTTCTGCCACCAACTCACGGTTGCTAAAGCGATTTCCTCTACTTTTGCCATCCGTTTTCGGGTTTTCGAAAGGTATCCAAATATTTTTAGAGTCAAACGAACTTTGAGATGCGAGAACAACTAAACTTGCCGTTTTCGCCCCGCCTTTAATTTTTGTGTTTTTGCTTACTTTAGCAGTCGCTTCATAACGCTTAGATTTGGCCGGAACATTGTACAGTCTTTTTTGAATTTCACTGAAATCAAGCTTCACTAATTTGGGGGGGGTGATATCCGGCTCAATTTCAGCAAGCTGTGAAACAACATCCCATAAAACTCCAGGGGACATGCCTGCACCAAATCCACCATCATCGCCACTTGCCCAGGCAGGCCGCTTCTTACTACTGATTGTGGTGTCAAGACTAGAGAAATCGAGGAAAACAGCAGTAATGTTTTCGCTAGCATTGAAGTTAACTGTAAATTCTTGGCCTGCGACAATTTTCCTCTCGGAAATCCTGACGTTGCTAATCCTTAAATCGGCCATTTCTGCTGGCTTGCCACCTAAGTTTATCGCGGGTGAAAGCGGTGGGGTAAGTGAAACACCAAAATTGAAATCAAATGAAGTTGCATTGCTGAAACTATCACTAACGGTAATGCTCAAGGTGTTTAAACCAACAGCTAAGTCTAATGGTTCATTTAGTGCCTGTAAATCGAGCGGATCTTCCAGAGCAGCAAACTCCATTGAGTCATCCAGTGCACCTAAATCCATAGGTTCCGCTAAAGCTCCAGCATCCAATGGGTCCTCCAGCGCTCCGAGTTCTAATGGATCCTCCAACGCACCCAATTCCAGTGGATCCTCTAACGCGCCCAATTCCAGCTGAAGCCGACCATAGAGAACGACACAACCAGTTCCACGGTCGTAACGGTGCGGGCTACCTTCCCCAAACAGATCATTAGAAACAACTCCATTAATTTCAACCGCCATGTTTTTAAAATCGATACCACCATCGGCATCCAAGACCTGAAAATCAATAGCCAGCATACTGGTTGTGCTTACCTCGTCCCCCGGTTGAGGGAAGTTGGGAACAATTTTAGGCGGCGTTTCGTCCGCAGCAGCCGTATCAACTGCAAACTGAACTTGGCCCTCACTAACGTTTCCCGCAATATCTTCTGCTCCGACAGTTGCCGTATAGCTGCCATTAGCGAGTGGACCATCCGGTTTAGCTCTATATTGCCCAATAATCGCATCAAAATCCTGTGTTACAGGCACTTCAGTACCATCTGCAGACACGATACTTATGCTGACAGAACTGAGATCTTTCGCTTGGACAACCGCCTTTACCTCAGGTTGATTATTAGATAAAACAGTTCCAGTTTCAGGCAAGATCACACTAATCTCTGGTGGAGTATAATCAACAACAAAATCACCGGAATCAAAAGTCGTTGTATTCCCTGCAGCGTCGCTGGCAATCACCCGGAAAAAATGCGTTCCTTCCACCAATTCTGTTAACTCATTCGAGTTCTCTGATGGTATATAGGCTAGATGTTCACCATCATATGTAAACTCAAAGAGTTCCACATTCCCATCAAGGATTAACTGCAAGGTTGACTCATTAATACCCGTACCTCCCGGATTATCAGTAAGTTCAACAGACATTTTGATCACCTTGGATTTAATTCTACTTCCGGGAACCGGCTGAGGGTTTCCAATTATCGGTGGGCGTACATCCGCAATCAATAGCAACATTTCGGATGGATTACTGACGTTGCCAGCGATATCTGTGGCAACCATTGTAATCCAATTCTGACCTTCTGCTAATATAACTTTTGGTTGAACGAAGGTACCATCTTCACCAGCAACAAGCGTTGTTGTCGGTTTTTCATTTACAATAATTCTAATTGTAGTAAAAGGTTCCGCCTTACCTTCAAGATCGACCAGACGCTTGTTAAGCGGCGATAGAATGGGATTTAAGGTTGGAACTTCGGCTGATGTATCAACAACAAACTTGGAGTTAGTAATTTTCTCGTTACCGGATTTGTCTTTAGCATAGAGTGTCAGTACATGCACTCCGTCAGATAATTTCTTGGGTGTGAAGGAAAGCATGCCAATATCAGCATCGGTCGGAATTTCCGCTTCATCTCCTTGGAGCGTTTCCAATCTAGCTTGAAAGACCTTTGAACTAACGATGCTACCATCAAGACGAATCTGCACTTCGGCCAGACCGCTACCAATATCGTAAGCTGAACCCATTAAGGCAAATTCAGGCCGGCTCAAATCTGTTGTGTTAAGTGAACTGCCAGATTTAGGGCTAATCCCTGATATCACTGGTGGGTCAGTATCAGGAAGATCATCCTCAACTTCAAAGGTTGATTCAATTTCAACGTTATTCCCAAACTTGTCAGCAGCCTTAACTCGGATTTTCGGTTTTGCTCCATTAGCAAAAGATTTATTGATTGCACAAGCGAGTTGACCGGAAAACGGATCATAAGTTATTTTTTGCAATTTGTCATTGATATAAAGCTGCACTGACTTGGAATTGATGCCGATTACATTAGAGGAAACAATTGTTGAATCCTTGACAATCGCACGGATTTCAAGAACATCACCGACAGTTGATCCATCCGCGGGTTCAAGTGATTCAATTTGTGGTGGTAACGTATCCAGAACAAAGAATCTGGGAGCAGAGGGTGAACCTTTAAGTCCAAGAGAATTGACTACGACTAAAGTTACTTCGTTCTTCCCTTCAGCAAGTGGAACGTTTGTCACAAAATTCCCGCTTGTTTCATCTATATTTGCACGGGCAACAATATCACCATTAACATAAACCTCTACACTTCCCCCTCCAGGAAGCTGTATCATATCAAGAGTGCCATCAATAGTTGTTGGTGACTCTGACACATACTCAAAACCATCAGTTTCCCCACCCTCTTGTAAACGATTAAGATTTGGCACGGTAACTGCGATCGGAGGTTTACCGATTACTTGAAAACTCCGTGTCTCATTTTGGGTATTACCTCTAATATCAATCACCTGCACACTAAGGGTATAGCGTCCAGAGACTAGATCAGCAACTGGATAAGTAGTAATTATAACGGAATTAATATCGTTGCTGGATTTGGACAATCGGTTAAGTGCAATTGGCTGAGCATCGACATCGCTTAAGACGACGGAGACAAAATCAGCACTCTCGATATTAAAGCCGCTTTCATTGTCAACCAGCTTAACCTTCAGTTCAAGTCTCTGATCAGCTGTCAACATCCCTTCGCTTAATAGTGAAACAAACGTAATCTGGGGAGGGTTCACATCAGGTGAACGAGCATCAACCATAAATTGAAGTGTATTTTCGGCTCTTAACCCAGCAAGATCACGGGCGACAACTCTTGCAGTATAGGTAACACCCGTGATTAAATTTCGTCCTTCCAATGGAACAATAACGTCTGATATAGAACGCGCACCGCTCGCATTACGACGACTGTCTCCACCATCCAGTGCTACTGATGTAGTTCCTTCAAGAAGGTAAAGATCAATAAAAGCAATTCCTCCAGCATCTGTAACTCTAACTGGGACCGGAGGTCGAACATTTGAGGTTTTGTGAACCGTCTGCATTCGGTTGGGTGAACCTGGTGGATTGCTTACTTCACCCAAAACGAGATCAATTTGAGGCGGGGTATTATCAATTATTAACGGAATCGCATTAGCTTGTCGACTGGTGTTCCCTGATTCATCAATGGCTACTCCTCCAATTTGGTACGAACCGTCTGGTAAATCGCTGATTTCCTGACTGAATTTCCCTTTTGTATCAGCTTCAGCGGTCACTTGCAGCCCAATTGCCCCTTGAACAGCAATTTCAACTTTTGCCTTTGGCTCAGTCTCACCCGAAATTGTAACTTTATTTGCAGACACAATAGCTGGCTCAAGCGAATTAAACTTAGGGGGTTCTGGCGGAGTTCGATCAACAACTATTATTTTGGCCGTTGCTGTCGAGGTATTGCCAGCCGGATCTTTAATTCTCAGGCTAACATCACCGGATCTGTCCGCCATAAACCTGATGCTTCTTCCTGTATAAGTCGATTCATCGAAATTGACGCCATCAGTTTCGTCAACGTCCCAAGCAAATCCGGTAACTCGACCACTGTTATCAGTTGAGGCACTGGCGTTCAGTTCAACCTCCGATCCCTGTCGTACTGTTACTTCAGTCGGCTCAATTGAGGCTTGGGGTGGAGTCCTATCAACCACACGCAAGGTAAATTCTGAATCCTTTGGCAATCTGGCAACATTACCGGCACGGTCAGTTGCTTCAATGTAGTACGGAAAATCAAGTCCTTGCTCGAGGGCACTAGCATCAATACCGGTAATTCCTGCGGCTCGCATCAGATCCAATGGGTTTTCCGGCACATCAACCTGAGCCTCGAAAAAGTCACCAGAGCGAGAAGCTAGACTTTCTTTCCCAACCAAAACCACTTTGACCTGATCAATTTTATCATTATCGGTAACGGTAGCTTTCATCGCTACAATTTCTCCAGTACCAACGCTAATATCGCCTAAACCATTCGCTGCTGATTGAATTAAGCGACCAGCATGGATATCGTGAATCTCTGGTAGAACGTTATCAATCAAAACTGGTCCAATTGTCACACCATTCTTATTCTTGAGTTCATCAAACACTTCAACACGAATTTCGTATTTCGTGATTGCAGTTCCATAACCAGCTGTATCCCATTCATAAAACACGTTTCCTGTCTCCTGATTTAACTTCTCTCCAATAGAAGAGAATGACGCTCCTTCAGCCACTTGGAAACTAGCTGTAACAGGCCTTTCAGACTTAAGCTGGAATTGAATCGTGACTACACCTCTACTACCAATAACCTCGAGCTCACGAATAATAGGACCCGTGTTGGAAACCACTACAAGCTTTGTTGTAACCTCTGTTTCGTACTTTTCATTTGTGTTTGTTTCTTGAACGGTAAAGGTCAATTTATATTCTTTGCCTTTTTGTCCCAATGGCGCCGTCCATGAAAACTTACCAATACCAGGCTCAGAACCAACAAATTCTCCAATGGATTCGTTACTAATCGTTATAAGAATATCATCGCCGTTAGGGTCTCCATATTTAATATTCAAAGGAGGAGTCAATTCCTCACCTTCAACGACATTAATAACTGGTGGGATTTCATCAATAACAGGTTTTAAGTTTAAGGCAGCAATATTCAATTGGACATCCGTTTCACCTTTCGCATTTTCCCTGTCAAAAACACGGATAGTAAAATCGTGTTTACCCGCATCCCCTGTTTTTGTCTTGATCAAAAGTGTTGATCCTGCAATCTTCGCCTCTCCCTGTGGTATTTGTCCTTTCAACTCGAAGCGCAAAGGCTCAGCAGAGTCATCCGGATCTGATGCCAGAACCGGGTCTTCAGGTGATAATGCCACAAGTGGAACCGTTAAAGTATCACCTTCAATAATCTGTGCAGGCACTCGGATAGGATTAACGAACTCTGGTGGGCGATTGACGTTATCAACCAAAATTTGAACTGCTTCTTTTGTTGCCGCTTGGGAATTGTCAGTTGCGACTATCAAGACTTGATATCCTTTTGCCCTTGCTGAACCAAGATCCGTCTGCCACCTAAAAGTTCCACTACCACTACCATTATCAATTAACTCAGCATTTTTTGGAGCATTTTCAAGCGTGAGTGTAATCTTTTCATCTGGATTAACCCCAAAGTCCAAGTCAGTAAAAGTAACAGAAAATTGAATAACTGCTCCCTCCTGTGCAGACTGAGCAGCAAGTTCGCCAACTAATATGGGAGGTTGGTTTGTGTTAAGCACGTTAATTTTGAATATGTGCTTGTTTTGTCCCAGCTTAATAGTTGCCTTAGGATCAAGGGCATTAATGGTAACTGCGAACGGTGCACCTCCTGCAATATCGTAGTCTGGTATCCAACTGATTTTGGCTACCCCCGGACTAATCCCTTTCAACTCTGCTCCGAGTGGAAGCCCTTCTGGTCTAAAGCTAATTGTGTCGCCGTCGATATCCAAGGCCTGAAGTCTTATGGTTAACAATTGACCTTCCTGAACCTGTTGATCAGCAATTGGATCCATCTTTGGAATAATGTTTCGATCCTGAACACGAATACGAATTGTTTTCTGATCAGAAAGCGGTAGATTCTTGTCGCTACGGACTTCCTTTACACCAAGCAACACAGTCCAAATCCGAGCACCGTCTGGACCATCACCATCTTTCAACGTTGGCTCCCAGAAAAATTCACCGGTATTCTGATCAAACACTGCATTAGTCGGTAACCCTTCAGCCTCAAAAACTAGTGGATCGTCCTCACCATCTTCAGCCCTCAACTGAATTTTGAGCAGGTAATCTTCTGAACCATCAATATCTTGTAAACGGTTTTCCGCTTCACCAGTAGAATGACGCACGGATTCACGGATGTTATAGACATCTTTTTCCAGCAACAAAGTTGGGGGAGTATTTATCTTTCCTACACCGATAGTAAACGCAGCTTGTGCTGAAAGTTGATTGATTTTATCATCGTCCTTCACCGTAATAATGAACTTGACGCGTTGATCGATATCTTCCTCCAGATTCAAAGCCCATCGCAAAATAGCATCGACCGAAGTTCCTTCTTTGCCTTCCTGCAATGCAATCACATTTTTAACCTCTGGAACTGTCCCTCTACTGCCAATGCGAATAATGTTAAAGTCAAAAACTTCATTTGGGTCAGGATCTGTTACCTTGATATTAAACTCAGCAACTGGTGTCTCATTAGGATCAACATGTATGCTGGTAAGCCCCTGAAAGGCAGGCATCCGATTTATCTGAAAAATCTCAAGCTGAAACTTGAGTGGTTCTGGATTGCCACTAACGAAAATCCCAATATCGTGTGTGCCGACAAATGTCGATTTGGGGAACCAACTGAAGTTCAGCCCACCAAGAATAGAACGTAATTGATATCCAGCATCAGTTGGTAATCCAGTCAATGTGTACTTAAGAACTTTACCCTCTGGGTTCTTAACCGAGATTGGCACTTCTATCCGCTTGCCTGTTCCATGGGTAAATTTGAGATTGTCGGCTGGAAGTGACATATTCCCAAGTTGCGTAAATTGTGGAGGGTCGAACACTGAGAGAATTTCAATTCCAACCTTCTTCCACGCTTCAGCACTATCAGTTCTGGCAACCCCCGTTTCAGGATCAATATCAATTACTTTTAGGCTAAAAGCGTCTACACCAAAGTAATTGAGTGGAGGTGTATAAGTCAGTTTCAAGATATCGCCAGCTTGCAACTTATCTGGAATATTACCGGAAATCTCACCTTTGATAGGATTGGTAAACTGACTGACCATTAAGGAATCTCCATCTGGATCAACCACCTTCAATTGGATTTCAACAGCTACATCCTCATCTGTAATGATGGTATCGCTATCAATTTCAATTCGCGGCAAATCGTTAACAGGTTCAACAAGGATTTTCACTGTGGCTGAAACAGGACTGCCTTTCCCATCACTTACCATGTAGGTAAAACTGTCAGGTGAAGTTGTATCATTAAAGTAATCTGGATTGGGTGTATAAACTGGTAAGCCCTCTGAACCAATCTCCACCTTTCCGTTCTCTGCTGACTTGACAGAGATAACAGTTAAATTGTCACCATCAACATCCTTTTGATTTCTGAAAACATTAATCTCGAACCCTTTGGTATCTTCCGGCAGGATAACAATTTCATCGTTGATAATATCAACACCGGGTATCGGTTGATCATTGACAGGATTGATAACAATTTCAACATTGGCACCAGATGTTATGCCTTTATCATCTGCGACCAGATAGGTAAAAGAGTCTGTGCCAAAGAAGTTTTCTTCCGGTGTATATTCATACGTTCCATCACCTTTGTCGATAATTTCGATACCGCGTCCGCTCTTTGAAGAAATGGATTGGAGTTTAAGTTCCGCTTTTTCGGCATCTCGGTCGTTTTTAGTTAAGTCGTCCACGATGATAATTAGCAGTTGATCTTCATCAGTTTCAAGGACATCATCTTCAACAATCGGTGGATCATTAATCGGTTTAACGTCAACGGTTACTGTTGCTGAATCGCTTAGACCACCTTTCCCATCGCTAATTTTGTAGGTAAAACTATCAGGTGAAGTTGTATCATTAAAATAATCTGAATTGGGTGTATATAATAAGGTGCCATCTTCTTGGATCTTGACTATACCGTGTTTTGGTTGTGTTGTACTGACGACTTTAAGTGGATCACCATCCTCATCTGAATCATTAACAAGTACAGGAATTTCGACAGGTTGATCCTCGTCGGTTACTTGGTGGTCATCGGCCACCTGAGGTTCCGCATTTTTAGGTTCTTTGACGGCAACAATTATTTCATCCTTAGCCTTTCCGCCATTGGCGTCCTCAACCTCCAATACAATAATAATTTCACCCGATACTTCAGGTACAAATTCAACCTGTTTACCTGTCTTCTCGAAGTTAATATTTTTATCTTTGGCGTACCACTTATATTTTAATTTTTCTTTCTCAAAGAAATCGTCAGCATCAGCTTCTAAAATAATGGTTCCATCAACTTCACCGGAATATGGTCCTTCAATAAAAGCCAATATTGTGGGTGGTGTGTTTTCAACGGTGACATTCACCTCTGCATCCACAGATTCACCCGCATTATCTGTAACTTTCAATGTAGCTGTTGATGCCCCAACAGTTTTTAGGTCAAATGTAACAATTTCACCTTCTTTAGTTTCCCCATTGAATTCCCATTGGTAAATAAGCGGATCACCACCTGGATCTGTAGATTGCGACGCATCGAATTT
Organism: Candidatus Poribacteria bacterium; assembly: GCA_012963885.1. Lineage (GTDB taxonomy): Bacteria > Poribacteria > WGA-4E > WGA-4E > UBA9662 > UBA9662. Next base: position 40,570 of record DTUY01000296.1, read on the forward strand.
GATTTCCCCTCCTTCTTTTCCCGTATAGGGACCGCCTGGGTTTGCAACGGGTTCTGCGTTATTTACTGTCACTTGAAGCACTTCACTCTTGGCTTCTTCTAAATCTGCATCAGTGACAGTTACTGTTACATTATAAACTTTATCTGCTTTATATATATGGCTGATGCTATCTAAATTCCGACCATTTTTTGTCTCACCATCATCGAAATCCCATTGATAAAAAAGTTCTTCCTTATTTGCAGTTGCCTGAAATACAAATTCATCTCCTTCGTAACCTTCTGTTGTACCAATTGGCCGATCAACTTCGGGAGGGAGATTTTTAACATTAACCACAAATTCATGAACCGATTCCCCTCCATCTTTGTCTGTGACCGTTACGCTAGCGTTAAACTCGCCCTTGTCCTCATACTTATGGCTTGACTTACTTTCTTCACCTGAAAATTTCTCTGGTGTTCCATCCCCAAAATTCCATCTATAAGACAGGGTATCTTCTTCGCCTGAGTCTTTGGCCTCGACAGAAAATTCAATCTCTGATTTTTGAAAAGCTTCAACATCCTCTTGATCCTTAATGAATTCAGGTACTGCATTTCTAATGTTGATTGTTGCTGTACGGGTGACTGAAGCACCATCAACGTCTCTGACAGTCAGTATCAACTGGTAGCGACCATCATCAACATAGATGTGCGTTACCGACGTAATGTCTATACCCACATCCTGTTCACTACCGTCACCGAAGTCCCAGATATACGTCAACTCACTGAGATCAGAGGCAACAGCGTTGAATTCTATTTCTTGGCCTTCATCCGCAGTCTGATTGGTGGGTGGTTGAATGATTTCCGGATCTATGTTGAATATTGTGGCTTGTACAGTTTCTTTTACCTCACCACCATCTTTGTCTCGAACCGTACAAGTAACATTGAAATTACCGCTACCAATATAAGTATGTATAACTTCTGATAAACTTATATCCGTTTGTTGTTTGCTACCATCCCCGAAATCCCAAATGTATCTTAGTTGATTTACATCTCCAGCGACATCAGTGGCCTTAGCAGTGAACTGAATCTCTTCGCCTTCTTGGGCTGTCACACCAAGCGGCAGGGTGGCAAATTCCGGGTCAGCATTGGTAACTACCACGTTCACAACTTTCTTGTCTGAAGCTCCTTGACTATCGAAAACCGTCAGTGTCAACAAATAATTTCCATTATCAGGATAAATATGCGAAATATTATCAACATCCGATTTTGTCTCTGTCACAGGTTTACCGCTACTGTCTTGATATCCAAAATTCCAAACATAGGTTAGTTCGCCATCGTCTGAATCTTTCGCAGTGGTGAAAACGGCAAGCTCCTCACCTTCAACACCTGTTAAGTTGCTAGGGAATTCCGTGATAACAGGTGGGAGATTACTAACATTGACTTCCACCGTCGCTGTTGCTAGCGCCCCCTCATTATCCACAATAATTAGTACTAATTTGTAGATGCCATTTTTCCCATATGTATGGGAAACTTCTGTCAGATTGATCCCTGTTTGATCAGGTGACCCATCCCCAAAGTTCCAAGTTATATTCAACTGATCGTTAATCCCCGGATCACTGGCATTGGCAATGATTTTTATTTCTCTGCCTTCATCAATGGTTTCCGGGAGCAGAATTTCTTTGATTGTGGCACTAACATTTTCAACTACAATCTTGATGGCTGGAACGGTTGACACGGAACTTTGATCACTGTCAGTAACCGTCAGGCCGACAAAAAACTCGCCATTATTGACGTAAGCATGTTCTACAGTCTTACCTTCACCATTTTCGCCGTCACCAAAATCCCATGCATAGGTCAATACATCGGCTGAACCAGCATCTATAGCGATTCCTCTAAACTGCACAACTTCGCCTTCACCTACTACCTTGGGCATCTCAACCTTTTCAATCACTGGGGCCACATTTTCCACGCTGAAAGGAATTGAGGGATCAGTTGTGGCCAAGCCTCCTTCCGGATCCCTAACCGTGACCGAAATCTGATATATACCGTTATTGCTATAAGCACGTGTGACTTCTTCTCCCACGCCGACTTGACCGTCACCAAAAATCCAGACATAAGACAGAACATCATCTGTTCCCCGATCAGTCGCTATGACTGAGAACGTAACCTCTTCACCTTCTTTTGCTGATTCTGGCATATTAACTTCTTTGATAACTGGAGCAACATTGAGTACATTTATTATTTGGCTACGGGTAGCTATGCCATCGTCACTGTCGCGTACCGTCAGATTCACTTGATAGGGGCTGTCATTGGTATAGACGTAGTTTACTTTCTCACCCACAGCAGTATTTCCATCGCCGAAATCCCATATGTAGGTCAGAATATCTTCAATACCGACATCACTGCCACTTGCCGAAAACTCGACCACATCGCCTTCATAGATAATACCTCGCGGTACGGTAAATGCATTGATTATTGGATCAACATTTTTGATAGGTAGGATAATTGTTTTTTGTGCTTCCGCACCTTCATTATCTTGTACAGTAAGGGTTAGTGCATAATCTTTGTTGTTGACATAGGAGTGATTGACAACATTACCTTCCGCCGTATTATCATCACCAAAATCCCAAGAAAATTTGAGGGTGTCTTTCTCTCCCGGATCTTCTGCCTGTGCACTAAGTTTGAATAGTTCTCCCTCCCTCACTTCCTCAGGAATATTAATTACCCCAATTACAGGAGGCAGATTTTTAACTTTAACTGTTCCTGATTGGGTGGCAGATCCGCCATCATCATCGATCACTGTAAGCCCAAGGTTATACTCTCCGTCGTCTTTATACACATGCGAAACAGACGTCAGGTTTTCGTTGCTTTCGGTATTGCCATCGCCAAAATCCCATTGGTAAGTAAGTACATCTTCACTCCCTATGTCGGAAGCTGTTGCCACGAAAAACGCATCTGTTCCTTCTTTAGCTTCCAGGTTAGTCTCCGAGGGGAATTCGGTGATCTCAGGAGCAACATTATCTACCACAATCGTGTACTGTCGGTTGACTGTTGCGCGTTCATCATCGCTAACCGTCAAAACAAGCGTGTATTCCTCGTTATCCTTGTAGGTGTGATCGACCGATGTCAGGTTCCGATCTTTCCTTTTAACTCCATCTCCAAAGTCCCATTGGTAATTGAGCATTTCGTTATCTATAACACTCGGATCCTCTGCGGTAATAGAGAAAGTAACCTTTTGACCTTCCTGAATCGATTGCGTCGCAATATCAATAGGCTGATCGTCTTCACTCCGTACAGTTAAAGGATTTGTAATAACCGGGGCAACATTCGTAACAGTGATTGAGTATTGTGTCTCACTCACTCCGTTAAACATGTCTTTCACTTTCAATGTCAGCGTATAATGCCCATCATTTACATAAGTATGGACTTCCTCGTTACGAGCACTTTCAACAACTGGATTGTCATCGCCAAAATCCCATTGGTAAGTGAGTTGCTGATTCCCTCCAGGATCAGTGGCGGTTACGGTAAAAGTAATCGCTGCGCCTTCATTGTAGGATGACTGAATTGGAAGATTTACAGGTCCGGGAGGAACATTCCTTACATCAATTTCAACTTTCCCTTCATCCTGTCCGCCATCATCACTAACAATGAAAATAAATGTATCTTTACCAACGAAGGGTTTCTTGGGAGTGTATTTTACTCTTGCACTGTCTTTATCAATTCTTACGATTTCAGATAACACGCCGTTTTGGGGAGGAGTTTTAATGACAAAAGTTAAATTATCGTCATCTGCATCACTGGCTTCTAAATCAATCGGAATCAGTTCTCCTTCATCGGTTTCTTTTGACAGATCGTTAATCAGATCAAGAGCGATTGGTGGTTCTGCAATAGATTTAGATGTCTGTCCAGCTATCAGCAAAACTGACAATAACAGCAAAAGACATACCTTTTTTATGGGACTCACGAAATATCCTCCTGGAAACTCACTCGATTACTCTTCATAATTTGGGGAACCCGCACTCTCGGATATATTGTTCAAGTGACCACGGACCATATAACAATTCACACCAAAAATTGGTCTTCAGACAATACTCAAATTTCTTCGGGTAACTTGCGTCCCTGCTTGATATAAATTCGTAACAAGGAAAAACACCTAAAGCAAAGAAACTCCAAGAGATTTATTCAAGTACAAAACTCTTCATCAGAGTAAAGTTGGTAGGGGGGTAGGTAAGTTATTAAGGAATGATTACTATTTTTTTAAGTAACATTTTGCATTATAGCATACTGAAATAACCTTGTCCATTCATTTTTTGTAATTATTAAATTTAACCTACAAAACTATTAAAACCCGTAGAGTCACTCATGCAGGGATTTCAGACTAAATTAAAGTCATTGTGAGCTTAGACGATTATTTTACTTGTAATAACAATTGCTATAGTTTATTTTAAGTGGAATTCCTCATCTGATTTCGGATAGCATATGGATCTAGATTGAATTACATACAGCATTAATTTCATAAAAAAGCACTCTTAAAGTTTGTGTGAGAGGAATTGAATAACAGAAAATAATAAATCAGGCGCCGTCATATTAAGTGAGGAGGCTTAGTTGTGAAAGAAACTGAATCGGGTAATACTTCTGCGAGCAGGTGGGTTTCTTATCGTCCGGAAATTAAGCTTGTGGATTGTACAATTCGCGATGGTGGGCTAATGAACAACCACCTTTTCGGCGATGAAACTGTTGCAGATGTGTATCAAGCATGTGTCAATAGTGGAATCGATTACATGGAGATTGGGTATAAAAACTCAAAACGAATTTTTTCTCCATCGGAGCATGGAGCATGGAAGTTTTGTACAGAAGATGATATTCGGCGTATCGTCGGTGATAATGACACGCCACTTAAACTCTCCGCCATGGCAGATGCTGAAAAGAGCGATTATCAGGAGGATATACTTCCTTCTGACGAGAGTGTTTTAGACATGATTCGGGTTGCATCCTATATCCACCAAGTACCATTAGCATTAGATATGATTAAAGATGCACACGATAAAGGTTATGAAACTACCATCAACCTGATGGCTATCTCCATCATTCAGGAACGCGACTTAGATGAGGCACTGGAACTCTTAGCTGATTCAGAAGTGGAGACTTTGTACGTTGTAGATAGTTTTGGTGCCCTTTACAGCGAACAAGTCCATTATTTTGTAGACAAGTTCCTTAAATATGCAGAACAATCTGGAAAGCAAGTTGGTATGCACGCACATAACAATCAACAGTTAGCCTTTGCCAATACTATTGAAGCAACTATCGTTGGTGCGAACATGTTGGATGCAAGCATTGCTGGATTGGGACGTGGTGCCGGTAATTGCCAACTGGAACTTTTGGTCAGTTTTCTACACAATCCGAAGCTTCAACTCAAACCTATTCTTGAATGCATTCAGCAATCTATCGAACCATTACGGGAAAAACTTATGTGGGGATTTGATGTGTCTTATCTGATCACAGGCCTTTTAAATCAACATCCGCGTGCAGCAATGGAATTCAATGCCAAAGGTGATAAGGGTAACATCACTGAATTCTTCGATATTATGAATGCGAAATAATAGGTGAATGGGTATTCTTAAGTGTGCGACCATCGAGAATTCTTATTGTAGTATCGATTTGTTATAAAACGGCTAGAGGTGGCTTGAGGAGATTGTACCCAACCACAAATTTTTGATTGGGCACAGGATCTGAACAGGCTCAAGAATACGACTTCTTCAAGTTTAATCACAAAACTGCACTTGAGAGGCAAATGGCAGATCGACTTCCTAAATTTGCAAAACTTGGTCATGAAACACCATCAGTTCGTCGGCTCGGTTTGGCCACGCGTGGTAACACTCATCTAACGACTGATGATGTATTATACGCGATCGATAATGGTATCAATTATCTGAACTGGTGTGCCTATCCTGATGGTTTAAGTAATGCTATCCGTCAATTATCATCGAGTCAACGCAAGCAGATCGTAGTCGCAATGCAGTTTTCAGCTCGATCCGCAGACGCAGCCAATCGCGAACTGGATTCTGCATTGTACACATTGGATACTGATTATCTCGACATAATTACGTTTTATTACGTTGAAACTGAAAATGACTGGGTAACAATCAGTGCTATGAACGGAGCTTTGGAGCCGATTCGTCAATCACAAATGTTGGGAAAGGTGAAGCTTATTGGTCTTACCACCCACCAACGTGATCTTGCTGTCAGACGGGCTCAGAACCGAGATCTGGACCTTCTGATGATTCGATATAACGCTGCGCACCGTGGAGCGGAAGGAGATATTTTTTCGATTACGGATGTTGTCGGAATACCAGTCATTGCATTCACCGCGTTGCGTTGGGGAGCACTCCTAAGACCAACCTCTATAGACCCTCTTGACTGGAGACCTCCGACAGCACAGGAATGTTATCGTTTTGTTCTTTCAAACCCATCGGTTGCTGTTGGGCTTATGGCGCCGAGTGATCGGAAAGAATTAGAGGCAAACTTATCCCTGTTGAGAGATTGGCGGAGTTTGACAATTGATGAGATGAAAATGATACGAACTCATGGGGATCGCGTCTACCAAACAGCAGGTGTTTTCGAGTAACCGAGTTTTAAGACTTCTTATCACTGTCAATAAGATTTAAAGCCACTTTGGCAATCTGGCTGACATAAAAGTGTTCACTCTCGGTAACATCAATTAACGAGGATGTTGCCGAGACCGCATCCTTGCCCCATTCGCGCTAAAGCCAAAGCTGTATTATGTTGAACGCGGCGACAGGGATCTTTCAGTCGAGTGGTTAAAGCCGGTACGACACTTTTAGCTGCTTGACCTATGGTTCCTAATGCTTCCGTTGCGTTTCGCCGCCCCATTCATTGTTATCCTGCAACATGTTGATTAACTGGGGTATTGCTTGTTGAGCAGATGATCCTATATCGCCTAAAATATCAGCAGCAGCTGAACGTATCCACCAATTCTTGTGGTCGATTATCGTAAGGAGTTTAGGAACTGCTTTGGCTCCAATTGCACTGAGAGCATACCCTGTATAAAGTTGGCTTGGGTTGGTATAGCTTTGTTCAAGATTTTGGTCCCGCAACCGCTCCGCTTCCAAGATCAGTTCGTCAGTTAAAGTGGTCTCTGCTGACTCACCAACTTGACCAAGTCTATAAGCTGCATTGACACGTGTCAACTCGCATTCAGCTTGCAGATCCTGTAATAACTCCGATGTTCCAACAGTTTCATTCTCTGTATCACTCCCTGTTGGCCCACAGAACCAATTCCACATTGTTTTATGTTTCGGATTGTCTGTCTCCCAAGCTAGATTTTGAAAGTTCCAAGAAGGAGTTGTGGGTTCTCCCATCCGGCAAAAAAGGAATTTCATCATGAATCGTTTCCGGTTCGTTAGATTTGCTGTCGCACGGTGCTAGATATCATAGTGCACAATGGTAATTGTTCCTGCCTCTCCACTGAGCGCAATTTCATTTTCTGTGTGGGCAGCCTCATGTGTAAGATAGTAGTAGGATTTCGAAATGATAGCTGTTGGCCCCATTTCTTCATCGGCGTCCTGTGGATAACAAAATGCCATCGTCCATCGTGTTCGGTGATGACGAACGTTCTCATCATCTTCATAATTGTCTTGATGTGTCCCTTGTCCTCTGCTATTTGGTGTATTGTAGTGACAATGTCGATGCGGATGCATAATGTAGTTCGGTCCTAAAATGCTGGTCATCGCTCCTTGGAACACTAGTTGACTGAAAATGTCATCTAAAGCTGTAATTTCATCCAGGATATTGTTTCCGGGATTCCCATTCTTAATTAAGGAGTTCTTGAGTCTGCGAAAATATGTCATTGTGAAAACCCGATGGGAAGGCAGACTTATATAGTTAAATAGCTGTTTGTGATAAAATCTTACATCTGCTGGTCATTAAGTAAGTATTTGATGTTAATCATATAGAATTTTCCTGAAATAGAAATTGTGGTTTAAAAGGGAACCCTCAACTGATTTTGATGCTCATTGCTAATAGATGTTGATTAGGAGTTACACTGAATTTATATTCGTTATCTAAACCTATAATTGCTGCAATTGCTTGACACATTGTTAAGATTTAAGTGATAATCGCTCAATATTAGACATTTTTTACTGGATTCCAATTGTATTGATAGTATGGTGTGCCCTAGGGATTAGCAGATGAGAGAAGTTGGTTTTCCTTCAGAAAATCTGCATGGAAGCAAGATCATTGCTTGGAGTGTTCATTTATTTACCGCCAGCGGCGTTATATGGTCATTATTAGCAATAATCGCAATTATCGGTCACCAATGGCAATTAGCTTTTGCTTGGATGATGTTGGCAGCATGTGTTGATTTTTTAGATGGATCACTAGCGCGCTATTTTAGAATTGGTAGTGTCTTGCCAAAATTCAATGGAGCGCTGTTAGATAATATTGTCGATTACTTGTCCTATGTTTTTGTCCCTGCCCTATTTTTGTGGGAAAGTGACCCAATATTACTGCCGACGGAATGGAAATTGCCGAGTGCAATCATGATTTCGCTCGCTTCGGCTTACCAATTCTGCCAGTCTGATGCTAAAACTATAGATTATTCTTTTAAAGGGTTTCCCTCTTACTGGAATTTTGCTGTTTTTTATCTGTTTTTTCTTAAATGGAATCCGTGGATAAATTTTGCCATCCTCTTTTTTTTATGCTTCTTTGTCTTTGTACCAATCAAGTATGCTTACCCTTCACTGATGAAACACTATAAATTACCGACTATTATACTGACCCTCACATGGTTCGTGATACTTATTGTAATCCTAATCCAATATCCTGATCAACAATATTGGTTAGTATTGACATCGCTATTTTACGTAGTGTATTACGTGGTAATTAGTTTATATACGAAGACTAGCCGAAACTAATTTAAGCCGAGAATTATGATAAGCACTTGTATACGATCTTAAATGATTGCGATATTGTATTCCAACCCGTATTTTCTTTCCTTGACATTGTTACTTTAATTAGAAGTCCTTTTTTAAAATATAGTTATCAGAAAATCTGATTTTAGTTTGGTCGAATACGCCTTCACTTTTGGGAATGTCTGAGGGGTACTTAGATGAAGTTGATACAGCATCTGATCAAAACATTTCAGAATTGGCGGTACCTACCAACTCAATTGCTGATCTCCAAGCTAAAGAAATCCAGATCTTCAGAAATCCGATCGTATGCAGCGGAAGCACTTGGGACAGTTGGAGATGAACATGCAAACCAACCACTCATTGATGCTCTCCAAGATGCGAACAACAGCGTTCGTCGTTTCGCTATTTCATCGCTCGGTCATCTTCGAAATCCAACAGCCATTGAGTCACTAATTTCCTTTTTAAAGGATCATGAACCAGACATCCGTTGTGCAACAGCTGTGGCTTTAGGAGAAATTAGTGATTCTAACGCAGTTGAAGCCCTAATTTCATCAGCTATGGAGGATTCGGATAGATCTGTTTGTTCTGCAGCCATCATCGCGTTAGGAAAAATTGGTGACAGACGAGCCATCGAACCGCTCAATAATTTGATGAAGAAAGCAGACAGCGAATGGATTCTCCGATATGCGAGCGAAACTTTACATCAGATTGAGGAAAGCATCAAGGAACCGCCCCCAAACACCTCGTAGATTTCTCCTAAATTTCACATTCAGAAATCAATAAAGTAATTTGCAAATGGTAGCGGCTTTACCGCTTGGTGAAACATCTAGTTTGTTGGTTGTCATGCCAATCCCTCTTTCCATAATTGCCTTTATATCATTTTTAGTTAGAGGCATATTAAACGTGGTCACATCGTCGATCAGTCTGTTATAAAGTTCACCATTGTCCCCAGTATTAGTGCTAATACTCTTTTTCCCAGTAAAAAACATGCTTCCAGCTACGATAGAAGCCTCTACTTTTTGCCGATGTAGACTGTTCGGCTTTGCTAGTTCTGAAGGAGTGCTAGTACAGATACATAGTGCCATCGGGCAATCTGATGCGTCAAATCGGTGTTAGCTCGCTGATTGTGGGTAATTACGCTTTTCACAACGAGGCTATCTACTAGGGTGACCGTAATGAGTTTAGTAGGCAGATGGCATCAAATGTTTATTATGACACCGTTCGTGCGGGGGATTATACCAAGACATGAAAAGTACTGTTGTTGAAATAATCTTGACATCAAAATCCTATGATCATTATTTATGATAGTATTATTCTTGGGATTCTTGTTTCGAGATTCAGTCCTTGTTGAGACATAGTTTAAGTCCTAGTCCCCATTGATGTCTGATTACATTAGTTTGGGTGTGGTTAGATTTGATGGAGACTGGACCTTTGAAACCAAATTGCTACCATCTGAGAGATTGAATCCAAGCTTCAGCAATAAATTTATTTTTAGTCTTTTAATGGCTTATGTCTCAAAAGAGCAGTGAAATTGATGTTGACAGCGTAGAAGGCTACATTTCTCTTGGTATTGCTTGCCACGCTCAGGGACAGTTCGAGGAGGCTGTTGCTGCCTACAGGACGGCAATCTCCATAAACTCTGAGAATGCAAACGCATATCTTAATCTTGGCATTGCTTATATTGCTCAGGGACAACCGCTGGAAGCAATTAACGCACTACAAAAAGCCATAGAAATCGAACCTGATAACGCAAGTTCATATCTTAATCTAGGGACTGTTTTTGTTAGTCGCGGACAGTTGGATAAAGCTATCACTACCTTCCACAGGGCCATAGAAATTGCCCCTAATAATGCAAACGCTCATTATAACCTTGGAATTGCTTATATAGATCAAGGTTGTTTAACAGAAGCTGTTACCGCATTGCAAAAAACCATAGAAATTGATCCCAAAAATGCAAACGCACACCTGAATCTTGGGGTAGCTTACGCCAATCATGGTATGCTAGAAGACGCTATCATCGCCTATAAGAGAGCTATATTAATAAATCCTGGGAATTCGAGTGAAAGTTATAATTTCGAAACTGCTTATCGCGCTCAAGGTAGATTAGAGGAAGCAATAGCCACATACAGGAATAGGAAGTCTACCAAAGCAACTGTTTAGTGTGCTATTTTATCTGCCCCCTGGATTGGCAGTTTTCCCACCATATATAATCGAAAGGGTAAGAATAGGAAATGCTTAATCAAAGTCACCTTCAACACCAGATTACTGAAGAGCAACTCCATCATTTCAATCAACTTGGTTACCTCATCGTTAAAGAGGCCTTACCTGAGGATCTGGTCGATCGATTAGAAAAGCATATTGATCAAATCTATCAACAACATCTTGATAGTGGTTATGACCCCTATACCAAAAGTGGCATGACTACGGAGAAAAATTTCTTTTATCCTAATTTTCTTGGGCAGGATCAGCTTTTTGTTAATCTTTTAGATTGGTATAAAACTTTTCCCAAAGTGTGGGGGATTCTTGGTTGGAACATTTACTCCTATCATTCCCATTTTATTATTATACCACCGCAAAAATCAGAGGGTCATGGCCAGATTAAGCCGCTCGGTTGGCATCAGGACAGCGGACGGGTCAATCGGGAAATGGAAGGTTCTCCTCGTTCGCGCCTCTCCTTAAAAATTGCCTACATGCTCTCTGATTGCTCAGAACCGGATCGTGGTAATTTTTGTATTATCCCCGGTAGCCATCTTCAAAATACACTCAATCGCCCAACCGATGGATCAATGCCCGAAAAGGCGATGCCTGTTTGCTGTAACCCCGGAGACGCGGTCTTCTTTGATCGACGACTCTGGCACGCACGCAGTGAAAACGGTAGTGAGATTATCCGAAAAATCCTGTTTTACGGTTATGGCTATAGATGGCTTCGTCCGAAAGATGATATGACCATCCCGGAGAGGGTCTTCCAGAATAATGATCCGATTCGTCAACAACTCTTGGGTGGAGGCGCAAATGCCAATGGACATTTTTCACCAAAGGATGAGGATGTCCCGTTAAAGGTCTGGTTGGAAGACCATGGGGTTACGCTTAATTGACCCTTAATTCAGTCTTAAATTTTTCAATCCCAACAGTTTGATAGTTGTCCTATTTTTTTACCACTTGATTTCTGGTATATCAAGCATCATCAGGGGGTAGAGTACCTCAATATGGCTATAGCTCAGGTCACTACACACCTGCTTTGGCTGCAGTCTCTCCTGTTCATCATAGGCTAAAAAAACAGCTGCACGACTATATCCGCACAAATATTCAGCCTCTACTGGGGCAAGGACACAGTGGATTTGAAGGATATTCTACATCAGGAGCAGAAGGTCTAAGCTGGTTCAGCAAATCGGTAAGAAGCAGGTACAGCATATGCTTCAGCTGGTTCTTGATGACTAACTGCAAACTCTGCTAGATTAGCACTACAGATGGTCAAGTGATGATGTCCGAATTATTTCATCCGAAGGGAAACGTCGAACCAGGGCATCCAGCATTAGATGCATCTATGGGTGAAGGATAGTACATAGCATATCAGGAGATAATGGATCATTTGCATAGTTTGGCTGATCCGAAACAAACCGGCTTCGGCCGTGGCTAACAAGTTACTGGTGCCACGAGATTTTTATTGGCTTGATGCGTACCGCGAATCTGGTTGGTCATGCGGGTAGCCATGGCTGATCCGGCAGTATCGTCAGCGGCGCTGTTAATGCGCAGGCCGGAAGAGAGTCATTGAATATTTTTATTGAGTAGAGCTTAAGTTTTGCTGAGTTGGCTGTAAGCGAAAGCTGCGGTTGGATTACTTTGAAGTCTGAAAGAGTTCATTTTGATTTCCCCTATATTATTGAAGCTGCTGTTGTGTGTAATGTTGTGTTGTTACCGGCTTGCTTGAGTTCCTACGCTCAATCAAACTGGGTATATACCGGCAGGAGAGAAAAATACTTTGGGCTTTTTTGAAAATAAAGTTAATAAAAAGTGTATTATTTGTAGTTGGTGGGCGGGATAAGAGGCAAGTTCAGTTGTATGAAAGTGACATATTGACTGGCAGAGAAGCAAGTATAATAGTTGATTTTATTGCTCAGTCGAGTTGTATTTAAGTTAAAAACTTAAATACAAGGTGAATTTCATGGTTATTAAAAGGGAAACAGAAGAACAGAAAATAGAAATTAGGGTCTAGGAGTAGGACGTACAGAAATAAATTTGACTGAGGAACAAAAAGAAAAACTCAAGCGCAAAATGAAGGTGAGGGGAGAAAAGTTCGGAGGGAACGTGTGATCAAAGCCTACCCCCAAGTATTTTGTGTTTGGGGCTTCGCGAGATCCGTTACTCTTTTTTATTAAAGTGGCAAGGATCTATATAAATAATATTTCTCCAACAAAATTCTAGCGGTCCTCGGAGCAGATTTTATATGAGCACCCAAGATACGGCCTTGGATCAATTACTGAAAATCTCTGCCTTTGTGATCAAGCATGTCAACTGGCCAGCTGAGGTGGATCCGTCTGCTTGCCAGACCAGTGAACTTAAAGAAGGGATGTCAGCGTTGGGTGTTTTCACCGTTGAATGCCCAAATGCAAACTTCATTCCTGCTAAAGTTGTGCTCAAACGGTATGCCGATAAGCCATTGAAAAATAAACGCATAGTGGCAGCGAGTAAGGCTTTCTCTCAGGTTGGGGCAGCGCCAGCCTTGATTGCCTCCGCTGATAACTGGGTGATTGAAGCTTTGCTGGCCAGAAGCAAGAATCCAACACAGAAATCAGGATGAGGCGGATGGCAGACTTAGCGGCACGTCTACACACAGCACCCACTGACTGGTGTGACTCATGGCAAGAAGAGATGTATCAGAAGCATCCTTGTCTGCATAATGTGCCAGTGGGGTCACTTATCTGGCCTTGCCTAGCACATTATGATGGCGGCCTTGATAAGTACACGGTGGAGCAGATGCAGCAACTAGGCAAGACTATACCTGAGGCCTTATCCCAGATTGGGGATGAAGTGGTGAGCATACACGGAGATTTACATCGAGGTAACACCGTGCTGACTGCGGATGGAGTGTTGTTGTCGATAGACTTTGAGTTTTCTAGCGTCAGTCAGGTACGACAAGATTTGCTGTATAACTCTTGGGAAAGTGGGTCCAATCGGCGTGCTTTGTGCACTAGTTACCTAAAGGCTAGAGGTTTACCTGGCAATCAACAGGAGGCAGACCTGCTAGCAGTAGATATGATAGTAGCAGCAGTGGTACATTTCCGCTTATTGAGGGAATTGCTGTCAGTGGGTAGTCCATTACCAAGTAGTGGAATAGGGATTAAACAAGCTCTATCGGAGTTGAGCCAGTTGAATAGAGCAGTAGAAGTTTTGAAAGGTTCCCCAGAAAGATGTGCCCATGTGGTAGACGAAACTGATGTCTGGAAGTGCATAAAAGATACAGACCTGTTGTTAGATCTGTGCACTAAGTATTGATAAAGTTTTAAGGTGACTAGGTTGTATTTAAGTTAAAAACTTATGTACAATCTTACTTTTTCTTTATTGGTAATATACCTCTACCCTTTTTTGATTTTAGGTGTCCATATTAATGACATTCAGTGTACTTGAAGAATTGAAATGAAGAAGTTTATTTGGTTATTGGCAATAGTTGCT
>DTUY01000297.1:0-3318 GCA_012963885.1 Candidatus Poribacteria bacterium
CTAAATTAGAAACTCAATATAATAAACATTAATACGCCTTGCTTTTCAGCATAGCATATGTTAGAAAAGTGATTAAAATCCAAGCTTGTTAATATAATTTCATTACATGTGCGAAAAGACGAATGCCAGTCATAAAAAACGATAAAATTGAAATGCCCGGATGGTGTGAGTTGCAATCCTATGAGCTTGTAGCACTCTCTCCCAACGAAGCCCACATCTTCAAACGAACCCACCCAAACGAAAAATTGATTATTGGCAAAGGGAAGTGCCAAATTCGGTTCGAAAATCAAGTTGTGCTAGGAGAAAACGGTACCAATTTAAATCTAACACAAGAAGACTCCTATTTTGAAATTACTGAAGTAATGCAGGAGACAATTGTCATACGAATGTGCGGTGATTGGCCGGGGGAAACCAGTTCAGGGATCTTTACAGTCAGCAAATCGGATGCACCTCAAGATGGTGGCGATCCAGTTGATTATCCGAAAGAAACCAATTTCGATAGCCACTATCACGATTGTGACGAATACTGGATCCTATTTGAGGGTAGCGGTACTGCTGTGACAGAAGGTCAATCATGCCAAGTTGAATACGGTGACTGCGTAGCAACAGGTATGGGACACCATCATGATTTCCCGCAAGCCACTGAACCTGTCAGGGCAGTTTATTTTGAAACCCTATTAGAAGGTCGAAAACGAAGTGGACATCTGTGGAACCATACACATGGTAAAGCCCAACCAGACCTGAAACGGGTTTAATCCTTTGATAAAGTATACAAGGTAAGCTGACTTGCTGGCGGAACAGCATCACGAGGCCTGTCGCGGTTTCTGGATAGCGTCTCCCAACGCAGAAGATAGTGTTCGGATAAATTTTGGCCTCGATCACGGCAAGTCTGAACTGTCAAACCAGGGAAATCGCCTCTGACTTCCGTTATTTCTAGCAGCAGGGAATCTGCTTGCTGACAAAATGTTTCGACCGGTTCAAGTGTATCCGGATTCAGTCGCCAACCCCCGGATCCCATTTCAACATGCGAATAGGATTGCACTAAACTGCCGTCCAGTTCCAAGTGCACTGCACCAACACGAATTTTGGCGCTGATTGAACCATTCCCTTTGAAATCCCAGCGATAATCCCAATTGGTCACTTGATAAATTTGCCATCGATTACTTTCCAGACGGGCGTTGTAGATTTGCGTCTTTCCTTCAACATCATGTTTGTGATAACTAACAATCGGTCGATTCTGATGGTCGAACCCCAGTGATTGGTTCATGTTGATCATCCCACCATCAACTGGAACGGGGTCAACAACAACACGTTTTTCATCAATGGTAATAGGTAGCTCTATTTCCTCTCCTTGCCCAGTTTCCCATTTTCTCAGATCTCGGCTGCGTGCATAAGAAATGTGGTGGTTAGTACGGCAATCCGGTGTGTCTCGCCACATCCAGACCAAATGGAAAAGTTTGTCCCTACCCATAATTGGGCCATGTGAATAAGCATTCATTAACCCTTTACCATCGAGCAAAGGCTGACCAATTAAAGGTTGCCATTTCTCAGTCGTTGGATCATAGACATTATAATAATCAACTCCATTTCCGCTCGATCCGTCACGGTAGCGAAAGATAAGTTCATTTTCTGACCCTCGCATGAAAACTGGATATGTACATCGCCCCTCATTTTGACCAGTCATGTGATCAACCTGAGCAAAACTTTGGATATTCAATGGTTGAGTGGTTCTGAAATAAGTTAATGGATCACCATGCATATTGCCGCAAAGGTGGATCTGGTCAGCGTCATCAATTGCCATTGTGACATAGTTGTGACTGTCCCATCCGACATAGGATGGAAATTTTGCCTGTTCAAAGGAGATCGAATCGATCCGTCGGGCAACAATTTCCATCTGGCGATTGGTATTATAGAAAGCAATAAACTGGTGCTGGTCATACGTCAATAAATCAAAGCCAACTGGATGCCCAGCCCAGACCTTTGCAATCTCGATTGAATTAAGGATTTTCATAATACCTTAATGAGTTGAGAGGGAAATATTTCTACTGAATTTTTTACTTTGACCTTGTTGGAATCGGAGCTTCAACATCGGTAAGAATCGCCCATGTTTGATACAACATCTGCATTTGCTTGACACGATCTGGATAAGATGCAGCCAAATTGTGCGACTCAGTTCGGTCAGCAATTAAATCGTACAACTCCCATTGTTTAAACGACTTATCCCAAACTAGCTTCCATTTTGCCTGTCGAACGGCACGATTATTTGAAAAATGCCAGTAAAGGGTTTGATGACCAGCACGTTGCTTTCCCTGAAAAATTGGCAACAGACTTAGCCCTTCCACTGGTAAGATAGATATCCTGTTTCGAGTTTTGGGATAGGATTTGTCTACAATATCAAGAAATGTTGGTAACAGATCAATAATGTGTCCAACCTGATTTGTCATCGTGTTGGCTTTAATCACATCCGGCCAGTGTGCGATAAACGGGGTAGCGATTCCGCCTTCATACATCCGCGCCTTGTATCGATGGAATGGGGTATTTTGAGCCCAGCCCCAACTGGGCCCGACAGCGGTATATGTCTCTGGAAGTCCAGGCACTTGCGACATGTCACGTCCGCCAGGTTCTTCCGCACAACCACCGTTATCAGATAAGAACATAATTAAAATGTTATGAATAATATCCAGTTCCTCTAACGTTTGCAAGATACGACCGATGTTTTGATCCATTGAATCGATCATTCCTGCATAGGTTGCCATGCGCAGATCTTCCCATTCGAGATTGGCCTTTTCCCATGCATTTAAGTCTGATGTTATAATAACGGTAGCCTCTAGACAAATCTAGCTGAGTACAAGTTAAAATAGCGTCAATGGAAACCGAGTTGGTACCGTTTCGCCATTTGTTAGTAGGAGAACCGCCTTGAAATATGTTTCGATCCTCAGTTTTGTAGCTGTTCTGATCGTAGGAATTTACGGGTATCAAAGCAATCGCTCCAAACGAGAAGAAAGCCTGAAGTCTCTTCAGCGGGAAGTTGATCAATATACACAACAGATTAGCACCAACCCATCTGATGAGCCTGCACACTACAAACGCGGCATGGCACATCGAAGGCTGAAATCATATCAGAAAGCGATTGATGATTTTACCAAGGTAATTGAGCTTCACCCGCAAAATGCAGATGCCTATCGATACCGAGGATTAACACACGCTATTTTAGGCAATCTTGACCAGGCGAACGAAGATTACGCAAAATCGCTCGATCTTGACGACAATAAAAAAAAAGAGGGATGAGTTTATTATACTTTCCTCATTCCCCCTGAT
>DTUY01000297.1:3418-5626 GCA_012963885.1 Candidatus Poribacteria bacterium
CCCCTGATGTGTAGCTCTTTAAATTATAATACTACGTTACAGGTATCGTATGCTGCTTTCATAGCGACAAGTGGATCGCCTTTTGGGCTAAATTCATGCCCAACATACAGATCGTAGTCAGTTTTGGCAATGGCTCGCATTACAGCTGGATAATAAATCTCCTGTTCATCATCCAGATCATTCCTACCAGGATTACCAGCAGTGTGGAAGTGACCGATGTATTTGATATTCTCCGTGATGATGCGGATGAGATCACCCTCCATAATTTGCATGTGATAGATGTCATGCAGTAACTTGACTCGAGGCGAGTTGACAGCCTTACAAACTTCAACCCCCCAAGCCGTAGTGTCACACTGATAATCTGGGTGATTGACTTTACTATTTAACAATTCGATATTGAGATTAACACCTTTTTCTTCCGCGTATTTAGCAACGCGTAAACAACCTTCAACGGTATTATCTCGGCCTTCCTCTGAGGATTTCCCCTCACGATTACCGGAAAAGCATATTAAACCGGGAATATCATTTTCAGCCGCAATATCAATATTCTTTCTCAGTTCATCTTCTATTCGATCATGATTTTCACGTTTGTTCAAACCATCCGGCAGAGATGCATGCCCAGAAACAGTAGCAATCCTCATGCCGTGCTCGCGCACTAGATCCCAATATTGCGGTGGCAACATCTCAACTGATTTGTAACCGATTTTAGCAGCTTCAGTAATAGCTTGCTCAGGAGTAACACCATCTCGTACGAAACAGCCGAAACATATTGATTGATTAATCGAACCCATCCGAAATTCTCCTTGGTACATCACATAATTTCAATACATAGTTTATCAAAGAAATCGGTCATCAATCAACAGGTTTCCAAGTTCAAACTCATTCCCATCACGACACCCTGACAGCAACGCCTGGTCAGACTTACGTCGCTTCAGCAGGTTACGGAACTGGACAATGGCAAATATCAGCTTGACGTGAGCCCCTCTGAAATCACCGAAGACTCCATCATCAATCAATTGGTAAAGTATGCCATTAAACAGAAATGGGTTGACAAGGGAACGTCGAATGCTTCACTTTAATCAATGACAACCCAACCACAACTACCTGCGCAACACGCAGTTATCCAAAAAACATGAAACATGGATAATACTCCCCTTAAACAGAGAAGCTTTGAGGAGATATTGAGGGGAAGCAACAACAGATGGGAGGAAGAATTGTAATAATTAGAACGATGATATACTCCAAATCCACAGGACAGAAGACAGAAATAGCGACAGTCCCATCACTGAATCTATGACAGAGAGCCTACCTCAACTTGGATTGTAGTTTCGACTTAAATCCAGAATATCCTCAACGGAAAAGCGGTAAAAACCACACATGCACGGACAGAGACAACTGATCCCTAAACCCGCATCCAACGGTTCCAAGTTGAATAGCCTGACTTATCATGCGAGCTATCTAAAATCGAGTTCGATCTCAAGCTGCTCCCCTTCAGGGAACGCTTCGCCTTCAAAATAGTCCCAACCTTCGCTTGCGTAGGTCTTCTCAAAGGATGCGCTCTTGATCCACGTGCCGACCTCTTTTTGTACCGCCAGCACCACCTGGCGGATCTTCCATGCATCAGAACGGATATGATCAATGGTAATGGTG
This sequence comes from Candidatus Poribacteria bacterium, assembly GCA_012963885.1. Taxonomy (GTDB): domain Bacteria; phylum Poribacteria; class WGA-4E; order WGA-4E; family UBA9662; genus UBA9662. The sequence continues at coordinate 5,069 of DTUY01000297.1, forward strand.
TTGTGGCGTTGGATGTGCCGGAGTTGTTCCGGTGTCAGGTCCATGACTAGCCATTGCCAGCTCTGGATCGTATTAGGCGGTAGAAGACCGACTTTCTGACCGTTGAGGAACACCGGCTTGTGATATTGCTCCTCTGGGTTAGCTCCAGCCACGTCAACCCCCAGCTTGGCCACGCGGATGTTCTGCAGTTCATCTTCACTGATTGAAGCCAGCGGAACGCTTTCCTCCACGGACATTTCTGCAGGAGCATAGATGCTGTCGGATGTACACAGATTATCCAGTTGTGGCTCCAACTGGATAATTCAAGGAGATGCCCTTTGCCCGCCAAAAGAACCAGTTTCACGTGAGAGCCAGGCACCAGCGAGTCAGACGCCTGAGGCTGATCCGACACAATCCTTACTTCTTGGACCGTTGAGTGGAAATCGATTTCCACTTCGCGGGGAGGTAGGGTATTATACTGCTTACTAACGCGACAATCTACCACCATTACCTGGGGCGCTTCACCATCTCGTACCAGCACCCCGGCGAGAAGATCCGGGCTCATCTTTTCAATCAACT
>DTUY01000298.1 GCA_012963885.1 Candidatus Poribacteria bacterium
TGGCCTTGAGAGCCATATCAGTTAAGGACAGACCCAGTTCCCGCTTCTCCTCAACCGTGATTTCAGGGGCATGAATGCCCACCCGTGGCCGTAGGTTCCACATCGAAGCTCGCCAGGAAATATCGGTTTGTCGCCAATTGCCCGTGAGAGAGACTGTTCGTTGTAGAGATTGTCCTTCTCGCTCAATTGTTAGTTGCAGATCGGCTACTGCAGGCAGTCCGTTCAGCACCCATTGCAAGTCGGCAATAGAGATGACGGGTTGTCCATTTGCCGTCTGAATTCGATCGCCAGCCTGTAGATCCGCCAATGCTGCTGCGGAGCTGGGTTCTATTGTTGCGATCAGGTTTCCTTCGTCCACCTCGATCTGTAGACCAATATTTTCGGGTAAAGGATAAACCCAAAGGTCGCCGGTGCTAAAAGTCCCTTGGTCGTAAGTCGTGTTTCGCCAGCCATCATAGATGTTGTGGCAATGGATACAGTTGCGAGGCCCCACCACTTGGTTCAACTGCTTCTGCATCCGACTCCCCAGTCCGGGAATCTCTCTGGCTTGTTTCCATTTCGAAACTGGCAGATTTTTACCCAGTAGGCTGGCTCGGTTGACAGGATAGTTTTGGTGGAGTTCCAGAACACGCTCCATTGCCTTCTTCAGCGATGGTATCGAATTATAGGCCATCGGACCTTCCACCGATCGTGAGCTGTAGCGACCGTAAACCGTGCCATCGGCATTGATAAAGACAGCAGCCCAGGTCAGGTCATAGTCGAACTGGAATTGGGCCAGATCAACCCCTTTCATATGTACCACACGGACTTTAACGAATCGATTGGCCAGATCGACCAATTCTGAATTTTTACGGACAACCTGCCCGTCGAAGCTGAGGCACGCCTCTCACGGCACTCAGCGGAAGAGGGCAAAGATGGGGACATTCAGTTCTTTGGCTTTGGACTTGGCTTGATCTAAGTCGCCATAAATCCAACCCGACCCGAGCTGATCCAGATCGCCTAACGTTTGTTGCAGGTTGGTCGGTTGATCCTCGGCTTCCGCCAGATCGGCAGTAAAACTGGTCAGCATCAGTGCTGCCCACATAACACGCATCAATCGTATCATTGGATCCTCTTCAAGTTAATCATTAATTATGGGATTGAAAATGAACCTTTAGAATCGCATTGGATGTTTCCATGTTACTACAGACTGGTGTAGTAAGTCAATTTGGTCAACAGCGTCCAACCCTCCGTTTGCCAGCCATCGGCAGTTTTCATGCGCCGGTCATACACCAGATAAAAGTCGCTGCCCGGACGATAGATGTAGCGGAGCAGAAAGTTGAGGTTGGCGTATTGGCGGGCGTCGTTCCACTGGGTGTAGAGTTTGATGAAGAAGCGCGTGTTGAGGGAAAAGTTGAGTCTGGCTCCCACGACGTTGGCCTCAAACCGTTGATCATCCACACGGATCTGGTTACGGTTATAGCGTAAGTCCAACGACAGTTGGTGAGTCATTCTCCATTTGCTATCCAGGCCAAATCCGACCATGCGACCTTGATAGTAGTCGCCAAGGCTGATGTCTCCGCCCATGGCTAACGGCCGGCGACCTGCAGACATGGCTTGTAGCGAGAAAGTCTGCATCTGGTAGGTATCAGCTGGTACCTCAATCTCACCGACAGAGAAAGACTCCTCCACCACGTCTTCTGAGAGCGAGAAATCGATCCCGCCACCATCGCCCGAATCCAGGTTCAGCCCTATGGCAATCTGAGCCTCAGAGCCTAACCCCTGATTCTGGTGGTTGAGCAGGTAGCCCTGATGCCATTGGGCATCCAGCGAGCGGATCTGGTACTTATTGGGTCGCCAGGTTAAACTCAGATCGGAGCTAAAGGCACGGATGTCTCTCCGCCGCACAAAGCCGAGATCCGAAGTGAAGTCGGGGCCGATATCCAGAAAGGAGGTTGTCCAATGCAGCCAATCGTTGGACCAGTGATGTGCCAGATGCCAGGCCAGTCCGGATTGAGATTGTTGTCCCTCCAGACTTCCCGCCACCAGGCCATTGATCCGCCATCGGTCGTGCAGCCGCAGGGCCAGATCCAGACCACCGTTCCGCTGATAGTCAGAGCCGCCGCCTTGCCGATTGGTCAGGATCAGCCCCAGGTTGGACTGGCTCAAAATGTCCCGTTGAACACGAATGACTGAGAAATTGGTCATCGGCACGCTGTTGTCGGGCTGGTCATCTCCATTGCCGGTCGAGGCTGCTGAGGAGAATTCAGTTTGGACGGTGATCAGGTTGAGTAGGCCTAGACTGTAAGGCCCTACTTTGCCGGTCATTTTGCCGCCACCGAGAATCGGTACTTTGCGCCCCTGGTACAGGCCGATCCGGCGACTATAGAATAGATTCAGTGGTGGTGCCATTTCACCTCCGTCGGCACCGAAAGTGAACCGCCCGCTTCCTTCCAGGAAGAACTCACGCTTTTCAGGGAAATAGAGGCTAAAGCGGGTTAAGTTGACCTCCTCCCGATCGGCTTCCACTTGGGCAAAGTCGGTATTGACAGTTAGGTCCAAGGTCAGATTAGGGCTAATCCCATACTTGGTATCCAGTCCCGCATTCAACAGTAGCGGTTTTTCTTGAGCTAAGTGATCGGTCAGTCCGCCAATAGCATAGGGCTTGAAGCTCAAGTGAGCAGGAGATTGAATACCTTCCAGGCCAACTAGCCGTCCCGCATAAACAGGTCGGTAAGTACCGGGCCAGCTTTCGTTGCGCGGCACCAGCATCCACTGCGATGATTCGTTGGTCCGCATGATGTTGCGACCAAAATTGATGCCCCAGACCATGGAATCGGCTTGGCGGAACCGAAGTTGGTCGAAAGGGATGGCGATTTCGACCGTCCAGCCTTGGTCGTGCCGGTGTCCAACTGACTCCCAAACGCAGTCCCAACTGCCGTTGACACGGTGGCCGCCGTCGGTGACCGCACTGTCGGCTTGGGCTCCCAGTGCATTGGTGCGAAAGAAAAATCCGCTCCGCTTGCCACCGTAAGGATCGATCAGCAGATAAACGTTGTCGTTTTGCCACAACATGCCGTCGCGTTTCATCTCGTTGGCCACGATCTGGCTAGGCTGAGAATCGAAACACTCAAAGCCAATATACAATTTTTGCCCATTGAACAGGATCCGGACGACCGTCTGCTCGGAAGCTGGATGACCTTCATTTGGGCTCTGCTGAATAAAGCTGCTGATCGGTTTGGCTGCCGACCAAGCCAGTTCGTTGAGTTGCCCGTCGACTACAACCGGTGTCTCTGCCCAATGGGCATAAGCCGTTCGTTTCTGACCAGCCTGGGGCTGGCAAACGGCTGCGTTGATGTGGATAATGATCAGTATCCGCATCAACCAATGCATAGCACTAAGATCCATCTACTAGTTTCCAATGTGTCCGACGAATATGAGTTGCATATCAGGTCATACTACATGAGCACTCAATTGTCAGTCGTTGTTTTTTGACTTCTAACTCGTGTTCAACCAGTATATATTGCCCGCTGATACAATTTTGCCATCATGAGAGTGGAGCATTACATAACTTGATAATCCCACTCATTCCTCAATTTAATCTGGCACCTTTTTTTGTAACAGTTCCAATGCTTGCTTGTATTTCTCCACGTGGTCAAGTTCATCCTTTGCCATCCGATCGAAGGTTGCCGCATCTTCCTCCCGCCCTAACAAGCGAGCCAGTTGTGCAATCTCTCGTTCCCTCTCGACTACAGCATCGTCGGCACTCACTCCTCCTTCTCCTATGTTCCTTAATATAGATGTCGCACCCTTACGAACCTATGTATGCTGATCTCGCAATGCTTGGATCAGGGTAGACACAGTATCTTTTCCCACCTTTGTTAATGTTTCTTCCTCACGATAATGAACAGACTCATTCTGGTCCTGTAACATTTTGATTAGTCTTCTAATCTCCTTCTGTTCTTGGGTTTGACATCCACCAATCCATATACCAGCAACCCAACAAAGACAGACATCACAACAACTGATCTCTTAGCCATGACATTTACCTTTCGCATATAAGGTTTGATATTGATCATGCGGCACCTAACTTTCAATGCGTCCATAGCCATCCTGAATCATCTAGTGGTAAAGGAGTAAAGGACGTGCTGGGCACGGGCAATGGTGATCAATTTGATCCTGACACACAGCGAAATCCGCTGTTGAAGTACCTATTATTCAGAGTGTTGCAGAAGCAATAAGGAACACGCAGACGGTTAGTCCCGTTGGCCCAAGAACCCCCACGCAACACCCGGTATGGTCCTCCCCAATCAAACAACTGTCCCTTGTCAGGTCCTAGAGGATCCTTAGTCGGTGAATTGCTGTAGTAATTTCCATTATACCAATCAGCACACCATTCCCAGGTATTGCCTGCCATATCATACAGGCCATAGCCATTAGACTCAAAGCTGCCTACAGGGGCACAATACTCCCACTTATCCTTGCCACCAGTACCCCAATCGTTGGCATCATCATGGGTTAGTTTATCACCCCACGGATAACGCTTGCCGCTCAATCCTTCACGGGTGGCGTACTCCCATTCTTCCAGACTGACCTGCTGGAAATCGATGTAGAAGTGACGGGGCCGATTACAGTTAAACTCTACGCTTCGTCCTCTTGCTGCGACACCGACTTTACGGCGAAGTTAATTGACGTTTGCCCACTGAGCGAGGACTATCCCGATGGGTTGGCCATTAACTTGACTGACTCAATTATCCGTGCCCGCTATCGTAACGGTTGGGAAAAGCCCGAACTGCTCGATCCTGGCAAAATCTACGAGTTTATCTTCCAACTCTACCCAACTTCCAATGTCTTCAAGAAAGGCCATCGTATCCGCCTTGATATCTCCAGTAGCAACTTCCCTCGATTTGACGTGAACCCGAACACAGGTGGAAAACTCGGCGTAGAGCGACGGAAAAAAATCGCGGAACAGGCGATTTACCATTGCCCCGAACACCCATCGCAGGTGGTTTTACCGATAATCATGCGATAGTTCAGGTTTTGCATAAGTCATGCCGAATTTCCATTGACCCGGCCGAAAAATGAGTCCTGTCCGAAAGCCACCTCCATGCTAACGGTAGTGTCCCAATTTTGTTGTTTTGCAACATTACCAGTCCAAACTCAAATCGGTTAATGTCGTAGTCAATAAGAATGTCATGCATTTGAATTGACTTGGAAAAGTAAGTCGTTTTTCGCACCAAACCTTTAATTCTAGTTAGTTAGGAGTAACGCATTTGAGCAAAGAAAGGGTTATACTTTACAGTACGAGAGAGGCAAAATGTAACGAAAACCACTACATCGACTTTTTAGTTGCAACACAAAAGAGTTATAGTTGTCTGGAAGCGGAAAAAACACCAGGGCAAGTAGACAAGGCGTTTGCCCATGACGCCTTGAATCGCCTTTTACAGCGACTGCAACCCTCCCCCTCACGGCGGTACATACAATACGTCGGATATTTTTCTAGCGCAAAAGATCAGGTTTTAAAACAGCGTAACTGAACCAGGTGGTTAGGTTTTACTGAATGCATGATGTTACTATACCTAAACGAATAGCAAAAAATTGCAGCCAAACGACTGCCGGTATGGCGT
>DTUY01000299.1 GCA_012963885.1 Candidatus Poribacteria bacterium
CCCTGACTGAGAGACGGGTCGATCATTTGCTGACTCGTCTCTTGTGATTGGGTGTCCGCAATACAATTAGGAACAGTCATTGCACGCGATGAATCTGTTAACCGAGATCAATAAGGCTAAGCAAGCGACGGGGCAACGATAGCACAACCGATCACAGATGTTTCTCACGATAGAAAATTCACCTGAACTTGTATTTAAATTTTAACCTAGACACAGGCCAAATTAGGAAAAAGGAGGCATTCATCTTTTGGGAAGTTTCTTTCTCATGTGTAAAGATTATAAGCAGTTATTTAAGATTGGACATCTCTTACCACTACCGTTGTGATTAGATCCAACTATAGACTGTTGATCGTAGAAACAAGCTCATCATTGGCCAGAAACAACCAATCAAAGCTTCACCTAAAACCAGTCCGATAAAAAAAGGAACGGCACGCCGATAAGCTTTAACACCACCACGATTAAGTAATAACCATTTAGTGGTCATGGCAATCAATAGGGGAAACCATATTTCATCTGCTGTCCCTTGGGCAAAACCAATAACATACCCAGCCGGATGGAGGGGACACCAAACGAATCGCGCACGAAGAAACATAATGCCAAGGTTAAGTGTGAAGGTTGAACTTAAAACTCCCAAAGCGATCCAATCTGTAGTTTTGGGGTTAACTAAACCTGACGCAAGGTAAGTGTATGTTCCTAGTCCACCAGAGTGGATCTGTTCTGCGCCAACTGCTGCTGCCATGATACCTTCTCTGTAAATGATATATGGGTACAAGATTAAGCCTGATTTAATTCCTACAACACAAGCAACCACTAGCACAATAAGCATTGTTCGATTTTTAATTCCGGCCCTGTCAGCCATTTTAAATGCTTCCATTTGCTCTGGCATTGGGTGCGTACGAAAAGCAGCATAGTGCGCGCCACTTAACCAATTCATCAAGGAAAGCAGCGTCAAATTACTTGCTCTTAGGCCTCGTGCACCAAAGATGGAGATCATCAGGTACTGAGGAGTAACAAAACCGATAGAATGCATTGGAGGCCCGAGTTCTGCTCGCATACGTGTCAAACCAACGACAATTAGTAGATAGACGATAATAAAGACCATACAAGCCCAAAGTGACATCCCTCCTGTCAAGCAGAAACCTATCAAAAACAAAGAGCTGATTCCTAATGCGATTATCATCCATCGGTAGGAAATAGGTTCGTTTGTTTTATTTTTTAGAGTAGGGCGGATGACTTCACAAATTACTATGACGAAATGTTTCTTGCCATTCCAACAGGTAGCTATCAATAAAGCAAGTAACGCCCCCGCGCCTTGCTCTCCGGAAAATGGGAAGCCTGGCAGCATAACAATTCCCATCATGCTACCAATTATTAATTGTGTCTTTTTAACTATGTAAAAAAAGAAACAGGAGAAAGCCAAGTCCAAAGGCAGCAGAAAGCCAAGACCAATTAGGTATGGATGCAGACGCAATGGCATGTTACCCAATGCATCCCACGGTTTCTCTGTTAAATGGGTGGTGAGATCAAACCCATCTCCCTGTGATCCTACTGGAATTGATGGCATAAACGGGAAAAAAAATGCAATACCATTGAATATGTTGATGCCTGCTGCGATCGAAAATCCAATCCATAACACCCGATTTCTGAAAATATTCCCGGCATTTCCTGTGATTTCAAGCGGGATTTGGGTAATGGGGTAAGCCAAGTTCTCTTGGCTTACCCATTGCCGCCTTAAGAGTGAAGTCAGTAAGAGAAAAATAAACATCAATAGAAAAATAACCACTGACCAGGATAAGATAGGCTTGATCCAATACTGGATATACCCACCTGTGAAAAAATCTACCCCTCCCTCAAAGAAATCGTTGACGGCTTTGGAGTCTGAGACGACAAGCCAGTCGGGTAGATGCCTAAATAACAGAGCCTCCCAATCATTTTCAGGTGTGGCGAAACGAAAAGCATAGGGAATCACACCCATCAAGCGGGGTATACAATCATGGCCTGAAAATGCGCAGCCAACGGCAAGCATAGAATAAATAGTTATTAGGTCTTTCTGGTCTAGGGCAGTGGCAGGGGAAATACGGCGGATAATTATATTTAGCCAAGTAATTATCAGGACTGCGCAGACGACATTGACTGACGGATTAACATGTGTTAGATGCGCAGTATGCCATAACATCTCGACGTAAGCGAGCCAGTAGCTATTGGCAATTATAAGTAAAACACCAATTAAAACCGCACGTTTTTTTATCAGAGCAGGCTTCCAATCTTGATTTTTTTGCTAACATCTACATTGACTAAAACGGGATTATTAGCTGGATATACAAGGGAAGTATCCTAACTATTACCAAGTTGCTTGCCGTTTACTTTCCCGTGGCTTTTGCCTTGCTGTTTTGGGATACTCACTTTCTTGTTGCTTGTGTTTTTCGAAGTCAAGCACAACAAATCTAGGTCTATCGCCAATACACCAAAGACCCTATTTGTTCTTTATCAGTTGTTCAACCGTGCTATCGACGGATATGAAGATAAACTTCTTGGTTACGAGGGTGGGTTGAAAAGGAAAGCTACCGCGGCACCTAGGTGAGTACAGGGCTAATTCTCGGAAAACGGAGTGATAAAAGATGAAACTTCCCATACTTATTTCAGTGAAATTGGAATTGGCATCAGATTGAGGTGTAGTCTACCAACGTTTATTACTTCACCAGCACCATTCGTCGAGTTTGCGAGGATTTATCAGCCAGCAGTTCATAAAAATAGGTTCCGCTTGACACTGGTTGATTCAGGTTGTTCCGACCATCCCAGTAGACTGCCTCTCCTCGAGCCATGTAGGCGCCTGCCAACTGCTTCCCGATGTCAAACGACTGGATCAACTCGCCTTTGACGTTGTATATCCGAACTGCCACGACCGCCTCTTCTGCCAGATAATACGGCATCCACGTTTCGGGGTTGAAGGGATTTGGATAGTTTTGCAGCAAACGGGTGCGCTTGACTTTCCCAAGGGTGGTGAGTTGTTTCTGTTGCGGTTCGACGGAGTACAAGAAATAAACAGGATTCCATCTACCAAAGGTATCTGTCGCCTTATGGTTGGTGAGGTTCTTCATGTTGCTTCCATCAGCGTTCATGATGTAAAGCTCTCTATTTTTTCGCCAATCATGATCATCATCGCGTCTAGTTGAGAATAATATCTTCTTCCCATTAGGGGACCAGAGAGGTTTTCCGTCGTTCCCCGGATCGTTCGTTAAATTGATTTGATTACTTCCGTCAGGGTTCATGCGATAAATCTCGAAATTTCCATCACGTTTACTTTCGAAAACAATACCATTTTTCACCCAATCAGCGTTTCTGTCCGTTGCGTCATTATTGGTCAACTGCTTGAGATTGTTGCCATCGATGTCTATGACAAAGATTTCTACGTCTCCATCCCTCTTAGACTCAAAAAGGATCTTTGTGCCATCTGGAGACCAACGCGGGTTTAAATCTCCAGCAGCATGTTTAGTAACTCTTCTCTGGTTTCCACCGATGTTCTTGGCGCCCATATCTGCGATGAAAATATCAAAATTACCAAGACGTTCACTTTGAAAGGCAATCATAGTTCCATCGGGAGACCAACTGCCCTCTTGATCTTGGCCTTTCCCTTCCTTCTCGGCATTTGTAACATTTAGAAGTGCAAGAGGTTTTCTCGTTAAATCGAGCACACCAATATCCCAATTGTCACCTCCAGCTATCCCTGGGGATTCAATAATAATGCGTGCATCCCCCTTTGGCGCCCATCGAGGCTTCTGCAAGTTATTTCCAAAACCACCCTTTGTTAGGTCAGTATGCTTTTTTGTTTCTATATTCATCGTAAAAAGATCGAAGAGCTCCCCTTTCCTGACGTTGGTCGTATAGATAAGCGTTTTGCCATCCGGCGACCAAGTGGGATCAACCGTTCGGGCTTTATGCTTGGTGAGCTTTTCAACTTGACCATCATTGTACACTAGAAAAACTTCTGTATCGCCAGACGACCGATCGGACAGAAAGGATATCATCGGTACTTTCGCAAGTATCGGGTGAACAAATAGTAATACCAGGAAAACAAAAACCAAGAAATTACCAAAAGTCATAGCACTTTTTTTCGACACATCCAACCTCCTTAAAATTCTACCATGCGGAACACCATTCAACCTTGAGAGAAACACAGGCCACATGGTATTCCACATGCAGAATGCAAGTATTACACTTGGCTTAATTGAATTACCATACTTCTTTTAATGTACCCCAAGTTGCTTCAAGTTTTCCCTCTTTCTCAACAGCACTTGGATCTTTACCTATGTCCGAATCCATGGGATCATCTTCCGGCCGTTCGTCCTGATCTTGGCTCAGCAAAATCTGATCAATGTTATGAGGAACTTGTCTTGGTTGTACGCGGAGTTTGTGGAGGCCTTTTTTCTTGAACTTTACGCTCACAACGGTTGGTGGAGGAACTTCCTGACTTCCCCACTTGTAAACCCCAGCGTCAAAAACGTCACGCCAATTTCCCAAACCTCGACCTGGGGCATCTTTATCCGCTGTGTGCTCGAGGGTTCCAATTTGATCATCGAATTGGACCCAAAGGGCATCCGTACCTGTGTCACCATCACATTTGGCGCGAATCCAGATGAAATATTCTGCCGCATCAGCCATAAATTCAATCGAAAACCATGCTGTTGGATCCTCAATTGGAGGGTTGTTTGCTTTGGCGTCATCGGCCCAACGGAGTGCCTTCCCATTGGAGGCATCAGGATCATCAACAATTCCAACTTCAGGTGACATTTCACCAAAAGCCTTAACCGTTTCTGCACTAATGATTATCTCTGGGATATCACCATCAGCCCATTTTTTCCCTGCTAATGGATCTTCTTTTGATTGACCACTGTCTGCTGGCTTGATAACGTCTGCTGAAGATTCGCCATCTCCAGATTCAGATTCAGAGTCATCATCTCCCCCACAACCAATAAAAACCAGCCCTAAAAACATCAGTAGGATACACATGTTTCTAAACATATTTTGGATATTCTGTGTTACAAATTGTGTTTGCATGTTAGATACTCCTTTAGTTAAAAAAAACAATTGGTTTTTGATTCAAAGTGGAACTAGCCTGACGTATGCCACCCAATTCAATTTGCTATTAAATGTTATGCAGACTACTGTATATATATGATACACGAATGCAATGATTTCATGTAAAAAAAAGAGGTACTTTTGTAATATTGTCGTTTAATTTAATACGAAAATAAAATATAGAGTCAGATTCTTAGGCAGGTTAGATGCTACAGAATCAATATCAAACGCTTATATCACTACCATTTCCAGAAAGAGTTGGGAGTTGATTTGAATAACACTCAAGCTAAAAGGTAAAGCAAAGCCGTTCTATGCTCCTGGAATTACTGCAACTGGACGAAGCATCCTGTTATACCTGAGAAGTTCCAGATGCTAGCCTATCTGTCGAAGGGAAACTACACGGTCTTCGTACACAACGGTCTCGATGGTTTGGTTGGTATGTCAATTGCCTCCAACTTCAATTGGTCACATAAGGGGTAACTCTATCTCT
>DTUY01000300.1 GCA_012963885.1 Candidatus Poribacteria bacterium
CCATAGAAGACACTAACGATGAATGAATGTTAACAGGTCCTAGTATGATGCAGTTACCATGTCGCCAGAGTATAATCCAACAGGTCTGGTATCAGGTTCTCGCGCATAGTCAAGCATCCAACCAGTATGCTTGACTATGTTGGTGGTTTTCGCTGTGTCAAAAATGTTGTGCCTTGGTCCCCTTGCCGTTTCTATATATTCACCTATTTGCTAGGTTTGAGACCAAATTTCTATTTCAACCATGTGTCTTTATCAAACAGCTAGCATTTTGATCGCTTAAAGTTGCTTATTATTTGTAAGTATTGTATGCTAATCTATGATGAAATTTCATGGGACTCTTTATTTATTCATCAAACAAACTGTTATTAAGGTTAAATTGTATATGGCAGCTAAAAACGCCAGACAACAGGCATTAATTATCGGACTTATCTTTGTGATTGTTTGTTTTATGAGTTGTCAAAGAAGTTCAAACAATCTTGGAGTTACTGAAAACATGGAAAAAGATAAAACCGACATTGTAATAGAAAAAATTGTGTTAACAGATGAAGAATGGAAACGTAGATTAACACCTGAGCAATATCGCATACTGCGTCAGAAAGGCACAGAGCGAGCCTTTGCCAACGAAATGAAACATCTTGGTAAAGGTTCATTCGTGTGCGCGGGATGTGGAAGTAAGCTTTTCGTATCCGATACCAAATATGACTCCGGCTGCGGATGGCCCAGTTTCTATGATACGGTTGATAAAGATACTATTACCCAAGAGCTTGATTATTCCTTCTCTATGAAACGAATAGAGGTGTTGTGTAACCGTTGCGATGGGCATTTAGGTCACATCTTCAACGACGGACCTCAACCTACCGGCTTACGTTATTGCATCAATGGCGGTGCCATTAAATTCGTTAAAGATGGCGAAAACAGTAAATAATCGATGTCTACTGGAAAAGGTAAGGCGCGATATTTTCCCGTAACACCGCACATTTGATAGATTGGTGGAACTCTGTTAACAAGGATCCATCGTATTTTGTACTCAATCGTCTGATCAATAAGATCTCTTTTAAATTCCACACAAAAATCGTTCAAGCTTTTGTCATATGACGATACGCTTGTTCAATTAGCTGTCGCTCTTTTTGGCTCTGTCTCACCTGCTGTTCAATTTTCACCGGATTCCAGTTAGATAAAAGCTGTCCTTGTAAGTCCTGAGTTATGGAACTATAATCGGGGTCTTGTGCTAGATCGTAAAACTCATTGGGATCTTGATCTAGGTCATAGAGTTGTGAGGATTCCCCCAGGCTATAGTGCAGTTTGTAACGACCGTGACGGAACATAGCTGTCGGACGAGCAACGCCGTGCGCAAGGTACTCTGAAAATGCGCAGTCTTTCCATCCACGGTCAACTCCTTGCATCAACGGCAAAAGGCTACTACCATCCAATCTGGCGTTTTCCTCGGTTTCGGTAATTTCGGCTATAGTGGAGATTAGATCAACCAGAGAGACAACCTGATCCACGCGTCTACCAGTTGGCAGATGCCCCGGCCATGAGATTTGCAACGGAATTCTGACGGATGCCTCGTAGAAGCTAGATTTCCGCCACATACCGTGTTCACCGTTCATTTCGCCATGGTCACTACAATAAATGACCAATGTGTTTTGGTACTGATCCGTTTTCTTCAGCACCTCCAGCAATCGACCAATCTTCTCATCTAGGTAGGTTACCAAACCGTAATATCCAGCTCTGGCACGACGAACCAATTCCTCGGGAAACTCGATACAACCGAACATCTGGCGCATCCTTCGGTGTACTGGATGCTGGCTTTCCAAATGATTGGTTGGTATTTCCGGTAGATCTATCTGATCCAATGGGTAGAGATCCCAGAATTGTGGTGGTGCCACTAAGGGGAAATGGGGAGCAATAAAAGACACATTGAGTGCCCAAGGTTTGCTGCTATTTTTAGCTTTCTGCAAATAGGCAGTGGCTTTTTCCTCGACGAGGTCATCGACTTGAATTTCCAGTGTGGTACCGGGACCAGCTTGTTGGAGCCCTCCCCAAGGTTGGTCAGCTGCTGGCGTCCCTTTTTTCCAATCTGGAACTCCAACTGGAACCCCAACTTTAGTCCACATTTCGGCGTGGAGATCACGAGCCAATTGTTGCCGGAAACCGTGAAGTTGATCCAATCCACAAAAGTGTTGCTTTCCTGCCAGAACAACATCATATCCTTTAGCACCTAAGAGATGAGCCCAGGTCGGTTGATCTGACGCCAGCGGACTCGCATTATCCCAAGTTCCAATATGATGAATATAACGACCGGTCATAAATGACATCCTTGAAGGGCAACAAAGCGGTGAATTACAATAAGCATTATCGAAGGTTACACCCTCCTCCGCCAGTCGATCCATATTTGGGGTTTGGACTAAAGAATTTCCGTAAGTTCCACTATACATGGGAGCATGTTCATCCGACATAATCAACAAAATATTGGGCAGATTACTCTGATTGGCCATATGATTTCCCCTTCTTTGTTGCAATCCGGTTTTAGTGAATTGTCATAATCCAGATACTTCTATTACTATTAGAAAATAAACTTATATAATACCAGTTAATTGGAGACATCTCCAAATCAGCTTCCCATATCCTAAAATAGATCGATATATCTGGCGGCCGATGCATCCCACGCTAGTTGCTTCGCTTCCAGCAGAATCAAGCCCGTTGTTCCACTAACTTGACTCAGAAACAGCCCTTTCATTCTTGTTTCTCTTAATTAGTTTCCAGGAGTGGCTGGTTCTGTTCGGTTTAGTTTATCGATAGTCTTCCGGCTGATAGCGTTGAGTTGCGTTTGCCGCTTGAGTAAAGTTATTCTTGTTTAATTAGGTGCCAAGTTTAACATTCAACCTGATTAAATCAAAACTTAAGCCACCAAGCTCGCAGCGATGGTGGAATGTAATGCTAAGAGAACCCGCATGTCTAATTCCAACCACTATAGAGTGTAAGCTATCAAATACGCCGAGCGTGCTATACGCACACGTGGTGAATCTTTTGTCTTGGATACCACCCACAATATCTCTCACAATCTGGATTATCTTGTTTGAGTCATACGAAATGAGCAACAGACTATTCCAGTGAATACAGGGTTCGACAGCAGTGAAGGTACACGACGCAACCGTCAGATCCTAATGGAGCCAGCTCAAGCGTTGGCCGAAATTAGTATCACACCAGAGAGCATTGATACGGTGATTATCACCTATCTCCATTATGACCATGCAGGTGGTCTGGAGCAATTCCCCAACGCTCACTTCCATCTACAAGAGGCTAAGATGGTCTATGCCACCGGTCCTTGCATGTGTTACTGGGTGCTAAAGCCCTTCAGCACGAAGCATATCTGCCGTATGGTACGGAGCACCACGAGGGCAAGATGGTATTCACGGTGGCGATGCAGTGATTTTGTCCGGCGTCAGCGTCCACAAAGTGGGTGGGTATGATCCGCTGGGACGCCAGAAGTTTCCAGCCGTATTTGAAAGCGCCCGTCTCGAGGTGAGACGGCGGGGTTTGTGGTTGTGTAACCATATATGCGACCTAGAAAAAGCAGATTGTTCATGGGAATGAAACAAAAACATCCTAATCAGAACTAGCCAATATCCTGGTCTTAGATTGTATCCTGTGTGGCGCTCTTCCTTTTCATTTAGCATGGTCCTCACCCTTTAGCCGATTTTGGCTTGTATCAGATTTCAACTGTTGATATCATCTAAGAACTTTATAAATTAAGGAGGAGAAAGGGAAAACGAAATGAGACGACAAATCTTGATTCTTAGTCTATTGATAGTCTACTTGGCATTTTTTTGTTTTGGGGTAATAGCTCAGGATGAGCATACGATCGCCCTTTACGACTTCGAAACAGGCAATGGAAAGATAGTTAAAGATCTTTCGGACAAAGGTAATGATGGCAAATTTGAGGGAAAAAAGCTCCATTGGGGAAGAGGAAAATTCGGTGGAGGTCTGGTCTTTGGAGGTAACGCTACGCGAGATCATGTGATCGTGCCAGATAGCGAAAGTTTATGGGTCAAAGATGGATTGACAGTTGAAGTATGGGTATTTTTGAATTTCTGGTCGACGGCAGGTGGCACGGGTGTAACCAAAGAGTCATCCTACAAAGCAGGCCCACAAAGCGCGAGAAGAATAGTCTTTCGGATGACAACAAATGAAAAAGACTGGGGGAATGCAGCCGTTACAAGCTCAACAGATATCCCGCTCAAATCGTGGCATCATCTGGCAGCAACGTATGACGCGAAAACTGGACAGGCAAAGGTCTATCTAGATGGTCGTCCTGATGGGAAAGGCAAAATTGGCGGAACCATCAAAGCCAATAATGATGTCCTGTGGCTGGGACGTGGTCAAGGACCATTTCTGGATGGTCGAATGGATGAAGTGCGCATCTCTAATATTGCCCGGACGGAGGAAGAAATTAAAACTTTGATGGAAAAAGGGATTGAAAGTATGTTAGCCATTAGTCCAAAGAGTAAATTGGCGATAAGCTGGGGCTATTTGAAGACCAAACCCTAGATCAGCTTCGGCACAACATATGTTCACCACTGAGATCTTCAGTGCAGGTTTTAACCTTTCTATACCGAACAATATAAATTAAAAATTAAGGGAGGTCAATTATTCTGGTGTCTTAGCCGTTACCCCTATAATTATGGGCAAAAAATATCGTCAACTTAGCTTCAATCAACCCAACCTAATAGACGAAGTCATCACCGGAATTCCAATAAGAACAACCGTCGCCATCAAGCAACACCGCAACTGATCTTTTAACCATGACATTCACCTTATGGAGGCTAATCTCTTCCCAAGGCACTGAGGGTTGAGGGGATGACACGAGACGGCCTTCTGCCTGTACAAAGCAGACTCCTAAACTTAAGTCTGTCGAGTCTTGCAGATTCCTTGTTCCACTTTTAATCTTCATAGAACGGTTGGCCCACTAGTTATTGGATCTTGCCATGGCCAGTAACTGGTGAAGCGAATCCATCAAGTCATCCAAGCAGTACCTTTTACAGATGAAGGATGCAGATAAAGTATGGGCGCGATTGAAAATCCCTGAAACAAAAACCTCGAAAGAGCAAGTTTATTGATTAATGAGAGGCAATGGTAACGAAGCGCTCAATGGATGCACCATCAATGCAGTTCCAGTATAGTTATGTTTGAAGGTACGATAGTTAGAATGATAAAATTCGACAATGATAACTACAACTTCATTCAGAGCTAGTGTTCTTCTTCTTTTCCGTCAGAGAGCAGGTGATGATTGAGTCTCAGCCCAAAGTCATCAATCTGGCAGAAGAGTGGTATAATAGACATCAAAGATCCTTTCTATTTTTCAACTGAGTGATTCACAGGATGATAGCAGAAGAAGTTCTTGCTCCGCTAGAACTCACGTTGTGCTAGTATGCAACTTAGACAAGCTGCTGTCAAAGTTATCAGTATCAAGCTTGTTTAAATTCGTTGTTTATACCATCTAGAATCTAAGCTTGTAAGTTTCCAGTATCTGCTAATTTTTTGATATCGTATCTTTTAATTGTTAATTTATTGATCAATTAGATTTTTCAATAATCCCTTAACATGAACATAGAACAAAAGCAACGTGATAATCAAGGGAAACAACCCTCTAATACTCCTCGATCAGTGGAGATTGAAGCAAAATTAGATCAAGCGGTAGCTTATCATCAAGCAGGGCAACTACAACAAGCCGAACAGATATGTCAACAGATACTTGATATTAATCCTCAAAACGCAGATGTATTGAATCTGTTTGGCTTGATTGCCTACCAGATTGGCAAATATGAGATTGCAGGTGATTTAATCAATTATGCCCTAGAGATAGATCCTAACCAACCGCTATTTTTAAATAACCTTGGTTTGGTTTTGAAAGAGCAAGACAGGCTTGAAGAAGCTATTGATGTTTATTATCAAGCCCTTGAGATTCAACCTGATAGTGTTGGAATCTACAATAATCTTGGTGTTGCTCTGCACAAGCAGGGGAAATGGGAGAAAGCGGTTGAAGCTTATCAAAAAGCCATCCAGATTCAGCCCGACTTTATAGAAGCTTATAATAATCTCGGTAATTTGCTTGAGGAAGAAGGGAGATATGGAGAAGCTATTGATGTTTATTATCAAGCCCTTGAGATTCAACCTGATAGTGTTGGAATCTACAATAATCTTGGTGTTGCTCTGCACAAGCAGGGGAAATGGGAGAAAGCGGTTGAAGCTTATCAAAAAGCCATCCAGATTCAACCTGACTTTGTGGAGGGACACAATAATTTAGGCGTAGTATTAGAAAAGAAAGGGGAATTAGACGCAGCGGTTCGAGCTCATCATCAGGCTCTCAGGATTCAACCCGACTTTGCTGAAGCTCATCGTAACCTGGGAGATGTTCTACAGAAACAGGGAAGATGGGAGAAAGCGGTTGAAGCTTATCAAAAAGCCGTCCAGATTCAGCCTGATTATGTAGCAGCTTACAACAACCTTGGGATTATATGGCAGAAACAAGGTAAATTAGAACAAGCCATCCAAGTCTATCATAAAACTCTCGTAATCAGACCTAACTATCCTCAAGCCCACAATAACTTGGCAAACACGCTAAAGGAGCAGGGGAAATTGAAACAGGCTGTTCAAGCTTACCACAAGGCTATTGAAATTAACCCTGGCTATGCTGATGCTCACAAAAACCTTGGCATCGCGTTACTACTCCAAAGCGAATTTCAGCAAGGCTGGCGGGAATACGAATGGCGACTGAAATCTGATGATCTTTGCATAGGAAATCGTGATCAAACAAGATGGGACGGTTCTTCGCTTAACGGAAAAACAATACTTCTGTATGCTGAACAAGGATTTGGTGACACTATTCAATTCATCCGCTATGCGCATCTACTGGCGGAGTACGATACTGAGATTATTGTAGAATGTCAACCAGAATTGCTGAAGCTGTTTAAAAATATTGATATTATAAAAAAATTAATTACTGTTGGAGAATCATCCCCTAACTTTGATGTACATGCTTCATTACTCAGTTTGCCGGGGATACTCGGTACAGATCTTGAATCCATCCCGGCTGAAATTCCTTACCTATATGCCAAGCCAGGATCCTATACTGATCTAAGCCCGTGTTCTAAATTCAAGGTTGGTATTGTCTGGGCGGGCGCCCTGAAACATCCCAATGACAATAATCGATCTGTCGAACTACCGCAGTTTTCGGTTTTATTCGATAGAGAAGCCTGTCAATTCTACAGTTTACAGGTCGGAAAGAGAAGAGATGACATCATTCGATACAATTACTCTTATACCGTCATCGATTTAGGTGTTAACTTTACTAGTTTTTTCGATACGGCTGCTGCCATTTTAGAATTGGATTTAGTCATTAGTGTTGACACAGCAGTCGCCCATTTGGCTGGGGCCTTAGGGAAACCCGTATGGATATTGTTGCCATTCATACCGGATTGGCGTTGGCTGTTGAAGAGAGAGGACACACCATGGTATCCAAGGATGAGGTTATTTCGACAGACAGATACCAGAGATTGGGCTGAAGTCCTGCAAAAAGTCAGATTGGCACTAGAAGAAATGTATGCTGGATCAAAAAAAGATGATAGTAGTTGATATCAATCGCGCACTGTAATATTTCTTAATTTACCGAAACTAATATTCTTCAAAATAGCAGAGGGTTATAATGCCTAGAAAGCCATTGATTTCATTCGGGTTGGCGGAAGATAAACAATTCATGGATCAAGGATATCCTTGCCTTGGCAAAATTCTTACTAAAACCAGTTATCGAATTTACAACAGCGGATTGGTGATATTATGCTGAATCATATTAAGTGTTAGAACATCCGGTTTCAACTTAATAGCCAAATAGGTATTTACAATGATGCGCCGATGGGATTAGTCGGTCACAAAGGTTCAACGCTACAGTATCGCAGAATTTTGGGGCTTGAGCAGGATCTAATCCATCTGGCTTATATACAACGCCCGCTATTCAATCACCGCAATTTGTACAGCCCTTGAAAAGGTGCAACTGAGGCCAACGGTTGCATACAGATTGTATCTGGTACTTCCAAACTTGGTATTATCAACGAGCTTCACTTTGTTTCGGTGGAAGACGCTGAAAAGTACAGATTGGAAGAAAAGGCCATTTTTCTGGAAGCTGAGGTAGGAGGTCAAATGATCCAATTGGCACGGTATGGGTTGATTGCTGGAGCTGCTAAGACAGTTATTACGCCTGATGCCGAAGGCACCTTCCTGATTGGACCGATGCAATCGAGTACCGGTGTTAACGATGCGCTGTGGGCTCGGGCCTTGGTGCTATCAGACAGCAGAAATCGAATTGCCATCTTGACTCTCGACTATCTCGGTTTCGATTTTGCCTATAACGATATTCTGATTCAAGCCGCGTCTGAGTCCTCCGGTATTCCCTCTGGAAACATCATGATTAATTGCAGTCACACTCATAGTGCACCAATTACCATACCATGGGGACCTTGGGATAGAGAAAAGGACAAACCCTTTCACAGTTTTCTGCCCGAAAAGATTGCTGAGATTACGAAACAGGCGAGCTTATGCCTTGAACCAGTGCGCTTACGGTACCGTCGTGAATCCACACAGGTTGGGTTTAATCGCCGCTTTTTTGATGGACAAAGCATCAGTATGGCACCCAATCCGAATGGAGCAATATTACCGTGGGTCGATGTCTTGTCTATTGAACGAATGGAAGGGAAGCCGGTTGCTGTTCTTTTCAGCCATGCAGCTCACCCGGTGATCGTCCATGGAGCAAGTACCTTGATTAGCGCCGATTACCCGGGGTTTGCCGTCGAGACGTTGATGCGTGAGCATGGGAAAGAAACGGTGTACATGTTCGCTCAGGGCTGTAGCGCCAATATTAATGGATTTCCACTTCGTAGCGGTATAGATGCCGCTAGTGGTGCCGGTCGCGATTTAGGACTAGCTGTCTGCCGGGCACTCAAGGCTATGGGAGAAGAGATTCCAATCGAAAATATTCAAGTCGAATCTGTGGAGTTGAAACTTCCGCTACAGGAGCCACCTTCAGTTGAAAGATGCCAAGAGATGCTGGAGCAGGAAAAAGATGCTGAAAGGCAGCGAGCTTTCTCCGAGTTACTAACTACCAGCCAATCTGTCCAGCCGCCGTCGGTTCTATTGCCAATACGGGCTTTTGGTATTGGAAATCTTTGTATTCTCGGTTTAGCACACGAAATGTTCGCTGAATACCATCACTATATCAACGAGGTCTCGCCCTTCCTTTATAACATGGTTTTGGCTTATACCAACGGAGTAGAGTGTTACGTTGGTACTAAGAAAGACTACGATCTTGGTGGTCACGGAGGTTATGAAACGGCACCTATGGGGGCTGCCTTCCTCTACCAACCTCGGCTGCCGCTCGCACCACAATCCGAGGAGTTAATCCAGAATGGTTTAAAACGTATTCTTGATCAACTGGCGGCTGGATAGCATTAGTTGGAATTTCATCTGCCAAGCAGATCTGTTTGTAATCGGTGTTATAAACCTTGATACTTAGTTTCCATCTTGAGCCATTCCCGGTAAGCACAAGGCATGGGATCAAGAGTGCTTAAACCAGCTTCCTGATGCCATCGGTGCAGTGGATGCTGACGGTTCTGTTGTAGTAGATTCACGCCAATACCATAGGCCGCCGGCTCAAATACGCCCATTATCACCTCTAATGCGTGCCGTTCTTCAGCCCCACTACATTCATGATTCCGACCTTGATCGAGTGCCTGAACATATTCGTCAACAAACCAATAGTTATCGACAATCGATTCTGGATTGTCAGTCGGGGAATAGATAGGATCTAAAGTCTGCCAGTGGTCTTTCCTGACGTCAGGAGTGTAATGCGGTTGTGGTAGAACCAAGCCCGATCCGTATGCCGGACCAAGCGTCCATGGCTGCCATACCATTCCATAACGCTACCGTCAACATTGATAGGGGAGAATTGATCGTGCAAAAGTGTGGCTGTCACATTGCGGTCAAACTGTAGCGTAGCAGTAATGTGTTGTCCCACGATCGTTCCCATCCCACCAAGAGACTGGCGGACATCGTGAGGTGTGATATGACAACCATTGGTGGTGGTTTGGGAAACTACACTCCGGCAAGGACCAGCTAACTTGAACATATCGTTGACTTTGTGGGTGCCGATATTGATCAAACCGTAACCTCCATAGTACCCTTTGTTGGAGCTATGGATAATCTCAATTTCCCAATCTTTCCAGCGTTGAAGGCTTGAGAAACGGCCCGCATCGCTGTACCAACTCATCCTTGGTGATGCACCGCCACGCGTACTTCTTTCTCCTTTGCTTTGTCGACTATCTTGTCAGCCTGAAGCAGATTGACACAGATTGGTTTTTCTACTTCAATATTGACGCCATACTCCAGTACCCGCATCGATAGATCGTAGTGGCGCTCGGTGGCAGTGGTGACAGCAATAATATCTGGTGATGTCTGGCAGATCATATGATCCAAATTCTTGAAACGGTTGGGCATCCTTAATTCATTTCCCAGTTGGTCGAATGGTTCTCTAACCAAGTCACAGAGTCCTACCAACTCGGTTCGGGGATGGGCGTGGTAGGCTCTGGCGGTGGCGCTCCCTCGGCCCCGACAGATAATAGCAACCCTATAAACTTGTCCGGAACTTGCCGAATGGTTGGTCACCCAAGTTCCGCCACTGTTTTAAATTACTTTTACCGCTGAGAGAGGTCATCATCTAACAGCACACAATCGGATTTGTCCTTTTCTATAGAAACGAAAACGACAGGCAGTTTCAAATCCTAACCGATATGTTTATAGATCTTATGGTTCGTACCCATTTGGTGCAGAATGACATCTCCATTCATAATAGATGTAGCATTCCTCAAAAGATTGGTAATGATGATAACCAATGGAGACATCTGGTAGAAGAAGACAGTGGACGAGTTAGGGGGAATTGGTTTGGAAATCCTACAGTCCCCCAAATCTGGTACGAGAGAAGGGATTGGCACCTTCATGGCTCAATCCTTCCATTAAATCTTCACGAGGAAATACGCTTAATGTTCATTGAAACTCCTCTCGGTCACACAGTTAATCGGAAAATGATTGAGAAATCACCGAGAGATTATCAGTTTGTCAAACAGACGTCAAAGAGCGGCGAATGCCAGTGACCGCAATCTTGTTTATAAGTCTGATAGGCGCAGTCTAAACAGTACATAAGAAATTATAGGCGTGCCCTTGAAACCCGATTTACAGCATTCACAATCTTTGCTAAAATATCTGTGATCCAACAAATTTCCTGTTAACCTAAGATCCTGTCAAATTACAGGAGGATGAGAAAGTATGATAGATATTCCAATAATCGATACACACTTACACCTCTGGGATCCCAGCCAGTTATCATACCCATGGCTGTTAGATCTGCCTCAGTTGAATGGACCCTACCTGCTTGAGGATTAGCAAGCAACAGCAGAGCTTAAGATTGAGAAGATGGTATTCCTCCAGTGTGAAAAGAATTTTCACAATTTAAACAAGAAACCGATTGGGTCGCATCGCAAGCCAATATAGATTCACGTATCCGCGGTATTGTATCGTGGGCACCAATTGAAACAGGTAAGGCTGTACGGGACGATCTTCAGCTATTAGCAGAGAATCCGCTGGTTTGCGGTGTGCGAAGAATTATTCAGTTTGAGCCCGATGCCAAATTCTGTCTGAACCCAAATTTTGTCCTCGGTGTACAACAACTGTCGGAATTTGATATGAACTTCGATCTCTGCATCAAAGGGGACGAGCAGTTCAGGCACACACTGAACCTGGTTAGTCAGTGTCCGGAGGTTCTGTTTATCCTTGGTCATATTGGTAAACCGTTTATCAAAGAAAAGATTATTGAACCATGGGCTACTTATCTCAAGGAACTATCGGGGATGCCCGATACGTGGTGTAAGATATCCGGCCTAGTCAACGAAGCCAACTGGGAAAATTGGACACCAGACGACCTCCAACCCTATATCAATCATATGATAGAGTCGTTTGGCTTTGATAGGATTATGTTTGGTGGCGACTGGCCGGTTTGTACTTTGGCAACCACCTACCAATGTTGGATTGAAACGTTGTGGAAGGCAGTGTCCGGTTGCTCGACAGAACAGGTTCAAAAGCTGTTCTCCGCCAATGCTGAGAAGTTCTATCGGGTGTAGGTTTTTGTGATTATGGGATTTCCCGATGAATCTTGTAGGCCTGATCCCGATTCCAACCAGGATATTGTTCTTCCAATGCCTCCAGAGTTTGTTTGGTGTAGTACGGATGTCCAACCGGAGGAAACCGGAAAAGCTCTCGCTCCTTGGTGGTGAGTGAACCAATAAACTCCTGGAAATGTGGGTTCCGACCAACGCTGGTGTAGTGTAAGGCACCTTCCCAGTAGTGATCCGCGCGACCAAAGGCGAATTTCCACACGTAACGCTGGCCATCTTCTCGACAATAATCACCAGCTGAGTGCCAATTATAGTTGGTAAAGATGGCCACAGAACCTCCTGGTGCAACGAATTTTTCAGCACGACTCAGGTCTTGACCATCCGACGTTTTGACCAAATGTGTTGGGGCTTGATCTTCATCCACATCTTCCAGGTAAAACCAGAAATTGAGTTGACCATGATGCCGGTTAGATTGGCTAGGAGGGAGTAACGAATTGTTACCGTTATCCATATGTGGTTTGCCTGAATCGGGGAACCCTTTAAATCCGGGATAACGAACCATAGCTAACCCTGGGCGATAGTGGATATGTTCTGTACCTAACCATTGGCGAGCAAACCGAATTGCTTCTGGATTGACGATGGCCTGATTGAGGCATTGCTCGGGGTATGGAAAGTAGGTGGAATCACTGGTGACCGTTTTATCCTCCAGCTCTTCCCATGGAGGGAGGAGGCGACGGATAGCACCTACCATTCCCATCCGCTGTACTTCTGGCAAAAAATTGTGGACAATTACATAACTGTCTCTTTTCAGGGTTTCAAAGTGCGCGTCGGTTAGTACTACTTTCATAAGCTCCTCTGTAATAAAAAACGCTTGGATTTCATCTTTTTAAAGCATTATTTCTGGCAAAAAACTGTTGAAGATATTTTAATCTATCAAGGCTTGGTAAACTAGAGCTTGAAAATCTCTTTCTGGTACTTGAAAATAACTCAGTCGCTGACACATGAAGATGCCAACGATCTCCTCCTTAGGATCTACCCAATAGTAGGTCTTGGCTGCGCCAGCCCATCCAAACTCACCCACCGACCCTGTCAGGTTAGTTTGGGCAGGATCTATGCACACCCGCGACCCCAGTCCAAACCCATAGCCTGTCCACATAACAAGGTCATTGAGTCCAAAGGGCAGTAAGGCTAATGGCAAGTGGTTGCAGTGCATCAACTCGACGGTTTTCCTGCCTAAGATCCTATTGCCATCCAATTTGCCTCCATTGAGAAGCATCTGTGCGAAGCAGAAGTAATCGTCGATTGTCATGAAAAGACCGTGACCGCCGCGGGCGTGATTCGGGTTGTCATGGGGATAAGTGCTTGTCAGATCTAGCAATTTGTTTGGTTCCGTTATGGTTGCCGATACCAACTCGTCAAAACCAACATTCGTTGCTAGCAAGTCGATGTTACCGAACATGTCTACTATGTTTGATGCATGAGCCTCTTCAACCTCGAATCCAGATTGATCCATCCCTAGCGGTTCAAACAGGCGATTCCGCAGAAAATCACCCAGCGGGCAATTGGCAATCACTTCAAGTAGGTGGGCCAACACATCGATGGAAACACTATAGTGCCACCTTTCGCCCGGATGGAATAATAGTGGATGATCAGCGATTAACCGTACTGTATCCGATAGACTGATAGACGCATCAGTTAGTAACCGTGAAGCACGGTATTTTTCCGCCACTGAATCGGCCAGAAATGTGTACGAAAGCCCAGATGTGTGGGTAAACAGATCTTTGATCAAAATCTTCCGCTGACTCGGTACCAATCTCTCTATACTCCCGTCTGTTTCCAATACTTCTGGATTGGCAAATTGAGGCAAATATTGTGATAAAGGTTGATCAAGGTGAAATCGGCCTTCTTCGTGCAACGTCATCAGGGCAGTACAGATAATGGGTTTTGTCATAGAATAGACCCTGAAGATAGCGTCCGGTGAAATTGGTGTTTTGGTCTTGGTTCTTGGTACTCATCAAACCGATCAACGATCGGTTCACAACCTGTCCTCGGCGCGCCACTAGGGTACTGATTCCAGCGATATCACCGTTATCGATATAGGTTCTCAACCTAGGTTCGATGCGGTTCAGGCGTTGATGACAAAACCCAAGTTTTTCTGGATCGGATACATTCATTCCATTTATCCCCAATATCCCTAGTTTATTCAGATCTAGAGATTATACAAGCAATATTACACGGTAAAATAAAGTAGACAGTTGGCAGGAATCAAAGCTCTTGACCTGGGGTTCCTCATCGGTAGATGATATGTCAATCAGTTGACAAATGTCAACCGTTGTCGTACCCTATTCAATCTTAGCCCAGAAGCTATTTTAACATCAGTTTATTCAAAAAGCTGGCACTGCGGAAGAAAAGAACCCAAGTTTTCAAACGAAAAGGAACAAGATTTGAGCCCAGAAAATGAAGTTGACTACACCTCACGTGTTCCACAGTATACATTTGCTGACACATTGGAAGAACAGGAAGCACAACTAAAAACCAACCCTCTGATGCTACGGTTGATTGAGGCTAGGAAATCAATAGCGGGAGAATCGCACCGGCCTATCTATCATTACGTCAATCCGGAACACACGCTGAACGATCCCAACGGCCTCTGTTTTTGGCAGGGACGCTGGCATCTTTTCTATCAAGCATATCCGCCAGAGGATCCGCGTCAACACTGGGGGCACGCTATAAGTGACGATCTGATCCATTGGCAAGATCTACCATATGCTATTTATCCGAATCCGGAACATTGTTGTTTTTCTGGTGCCACGTTGGTGGAAGACAACCGAGTAATCGCTATCTATCATGGAACGAAAGTTGGAAACATGGTGGCGATATCGAGCGACCCGCTTTTACTGAACTGGGAGAAAGTCACTGGCAAAGCTGTTATTCCGATGACAAGTCCAGACGGTTCGCCGCTGCCTTATCGTGTATTTGATCCCTGTATCTGGAAGAAGGACGGCGTCTATTACTCGCTGTCAGGTGGCACGCTGCCACATGGTCCTGGCGGCCAGCCGATTCGCGCCAATTTCCTGCTTCGTTCGGTGAATCTGGCCAATTGGGAGTATCTACATCCGTTTGTCGAGGATGACCGGTTCACACTGGTGGGAGATGATGGCGCCTGCCCATATTTTTGGCCGATAGGTGATCGACATATCCTGCTATTTTATAGTCACATGAGCGGTGGTCAGTATCTTTTAGGTGACTACGACACACAGCGTGACAAGTTTATAGTGACGGCCCACGACAAAAACAATTTCGGACCGTCAGGCCCAGCGGGTGTGCATGCTCCTTCTGCTACCCCTGATGGTAAGGGTGGATTGATAGTCATCTATAACATGAATCCGGCAAAGCCTTCCCAGGGCTGGAATCAAATTATGACTTTGCCCCGACACCTGACGCTGATTGGTAAGGACGAGCTGGGAGTTGAACCTGCTGGAGATATCGAATCGCTCCGTTGTGATCACCAACACGTCGATGGAATGCCTCTGCCAGCCAATCAAGAGGTAGTATTGGACAATATCCAGGGAAACGCTATGGAGATAATGGTCGAGATTAACCCTAAAAGCGCGCCTCTGGTGGAGCTCAATGTTTTGCGTTCACCCAACAGAGAAGAGTTTACCCGCATCGCCTTCTTCAAAGACCGAGGATACAGAAGACTAGGTCGGCATTACAGTTGGATTACGATTGATTCATCCTATTCATCAGTTCTGCCAGATGCACGGTCGCGAGCGCCTGAGACAGCTCCCGTTTTTATTGGGCAGGATGAGCCGCTCAGGTTACGAGTGTTCGTTGATCGAAGCGTGGTTGAGGTATTCATCAACGGAAAGCAGTGCGTTGCCATGCGTGTCTATCCCGGTCTTGAAAATAGCGTTGGCATATCCTTGCGTTCACAAGGACAGGATAGTGAGCTCAATTGGCTGGATGCTTGGCAGATGAAGAACATCTATCAATGAAGGTTCTTCTGCCTTTACTTCTCTGGTCAAAGTGACCATCCTACTTGGCGTTTTGATCTAATGCAACGTGTCGGGTCTTCGTATGTGTGGGCATAGCGTTGTTCACACTTAGATAATTCCTAGTTTCCGCAGTCTTGTTTCCATTCCCATCTCCGAACCCAGAGAATGTAGGGTTTTCTGCAGTTCTCTCACCTCCAAGTGACGAGGTTCAACTCTGTTTTTGACGGCTAGAGAGGCTGCCACTCTGGCCGCTTGCCCCATCAGTTGCACGCAATACCTCTGTCGAATCTGAGGGCCACGTTTGACCGCGCTTTTGCCAGCGGCCAGCAGACCATCCACTTTGACTGGTAGCAGCATCCGGTAAGGGATATCGCAGCCTCCCGGGTAGTACTTTTTATCGTCATAGTAGATGCAGATCACATCGTCGAAACGAGCACTTCGGGCAACGTCTTCGGCCGTTACGATATAGACGCTTTCGAGGCTCTTACCACCCCGTGCACAGGTGAGTGGAGCCACAACATGTAAGTCCGACTCCTCAAAGCCAGGGACATGCGTGCGGAGGAACCTAGCAAATTCGTAGATATAGGCACGTTCCTTCTGAGCAATACGAGACATGGCCAACCCATCGCCTGGATTGAAGTTACCATTAATTTGTGTACGACCGTATGCAGGGAAGGACGCCCGCGTGGTGGTTTGATACTTATCTCCAGGGTGGCGAAATCGTCAACTGTCTCCACGATCCGAAACTCTCCTTTTTCCCAAGCCTGACGCGCTCAGGGCATAAAACTGTTTGGAATAGGATGTGGATGTGCGTTCATCCAGTCCGTTTCGGGGGTACGGGGCTTGTCTGGTTAGCGAGTACTGGTAACGTTTCCAGTTGACATTAGCGATAGCGAAGAAAGTACCAGCAGAAGGATTGCGAGGTTGTTCAACCACCGCCGCGCCAGCACGATCGGCCACATCAGCCGTGCCTGTGCAATCGATAATTACCTTTGATTTGATTGCCAAAGTCCCGGATTTGTTCTCTACCAAGAGTCCGCAGGCTTTATAGTCTTCCATGATGACGCCGGAAACTACACTAGAAAGGAGCATTTCAGCCCCTGCTTCTTCCAACATCTTGATGGCTATATAGGAAGCGCTGTGGTGGTCGCGAAAATAGTCGGCACCGACCAGACGGTCTTCGCCTGCTACCATGCGCTGATTGAATTCCGCGGGGATCCCCCTAGACCGGTGGGGAAGGCCTCAGGGTTTTGTAGAGCCAAATGGAGCGATCCGCCAACGAACATGGCTGGTCCCATGTTGCCTCCCAAAGAAATACATGATTCCACAAGCAGGCAACTGGCGACCTGTCATGCCGCGGCGATAGCGACGATGATTCCTCCCACACCACCAGCCACAATCACATCCACGTTGGCAATCACCGGTATACATCTCGCTGGAAGCTCCACTTCCTCCTTTATTTTCCAGCGACTGCTGCTGTTGACCGTCAATTCGGTGCCACCATCTACCATTTCATTAGCTGGCTTGCCTTCAGTGAACCAGATTCCGTTATTACAACACCTGTCTTTTTCCCCATCTATTTTACCACTGTTGTCAGGTCTAGGTACTTAATGCCTCTCCGGCAAAGGTTCGAGGTTGCCAACAGCTGATCAAATCATTGTGTCTTATTAATCGGAAGTCTGTTATTTGCAGTCGTTCTAAATCAAATTTCCGCTGGCTTCAATAACTCGTGTTCTGGCAATTAAGTCATGCAGGCAACGGTTGTTAACGTTAACAAATATACTGAAACCTGAAACAACCATGACAACCAAGATAAGACAATAAAGAAGATACAGGTGAAATCCGGTGAACAAGTAAGTTAAACTGCTTGTCCAACCAAGGATGTGGAGTTTGGTCAAGAGTTCTCGAACTAAAACAACTTGCACGAACTTCACCTTACTAAGATGATCACCGTCTACAATTCTTATTTTTAACAACAGTTTCCCAATCGTCTGTCCGCGGGCTGCTAACAATAGATACTGAACAGCTAAATAGAGCAAGGATAGTATGATCGGCAATTGTCCATTCAGGGAAAAGCCTTTCTGTTGGAGATGCAAATCAAACCATCTAGAAAAGTGTTCAATATCCAGCAACAGGGTTAACCAACCATGTCGCTTTCCCTGTTTTTGGATCAGTTTTATTTTTACGCCCTGATCTTGGGCACGATCGACAAACCATTCGGATTGCTCAATTGGTACCAGCGTATCAGCATCACCATGGATAATCAGTACTGGCGGAGTGTTCCGGCTGAGGTGATAAATAGGTGAAAGTCTCCGACCAACTCGTTTCCAATCCTCCATGTTGTCGGGGGCTATACCGAAAACATTTCTGAAATGTAGTGGAGGTCCGCCATTACCGGGATTTTCAGTTGAGCTACCTAGATTCAGCAGATCCGTCGGTGGATAAAAAACGGCAACAGCCTCTATCAGATTCCTTGATTCTCCGCTAAATTCATGCCCTCGAGTTGCTAAGAGTAAGCTCAGGTGTCCACCTGCACTTCCACCAGTTGCCCCTAGGCGGTTGGGGCTAACTCCGTATTCTGCTGCATGCTGTCGTATAAACTTAACTCCTCGCACGATGTCAGCAAAGATTTGTGGGACATTAGCTTCCGGTTGAGAAAGGTGAGAAATAGCAAAGATGCTATAGCCTCGGCGCAATAATGATTTAAAATAAATCAGATTGATATCATCAGGGTCAGATTTCCATGAACCACTATTGACGAAGATAATGCCCAAACCGTTTGGATTGGATGGGCGGATGAAGTCAAAGACGAGGTCATGGCCTAACCTGTTTCCGTAAATCACGCGTCGGTTTTCTTCGACTTTCCCACTGGACGCTGTTATCCCAACTACAATGGCAATAGTTATTAGGTTATCAACAGAAAAGGCGAACAGGCGTTTCCATCTGCTGGCGATATCAATTCCTTCCATGCCAAATATTTATTCCACTTTCTCCTTCAATTTAGAATGTCCTTCCCCGTGTCGATAAAGCATCCTATCGGTTGTTCTTATAACCAACCCAAAGTTCTAGCAGAATAACTATTCTGTCAATTGTGTTTATTCTACTTGATCCTTGATCAGGTGGAAAACTGCTGGTTCAATAATAGAAACGATATACAAAAAAAGGCCAAATCCATGGCACCGGATTTGGCCTTTTTGTAATACGCTCGAACT
>DTUY01000301.1:0-1424 GCA_012963885.1 Candidatus Poribacteria bacterium
GCGACGGTGACCGCCGTGGCTGCGCGGTCTGCCGACCGTGCCAAGGAGTTTGCGGCGAAGTATAGCATCACATCTTCCTACGGCAGCTACGCTGAGATGGTGGCAGCCCCTGACGTGGATATTGTGTACGTTGGGACGATCACTAGACTCCACAAAGAGCACAGCCTTCTCGCTATTGAGGCAGGCAAACATGTGCTGTGCGAGAAGCCGCTTGCGGAGAATGCCTCCGATGCGCGAGCTATGTATACTGCGTCAGCAGCGAAAGACGTAATGTTGCAGGACGGAATGTGGACTAGGTTCTTCCCAGCGGTGGAGCACGCCCGTGTTGCCATCGAGGCTGGCACCATTGGCGAGGTTGTGATGACCCAGTCTGACTTCTTTGATCCTATCTACGCTATACAGGCTGCTCCATTGGCGTTTGGGGCACAGGCAGTGCCAACGGCTATCACTGCCGCAGGGCGCAAGGCCAGCGGTGCAATTGTGGAGTACGGTGATGAAAAGTGTGCCGTTCTGACGTTTCCACCGTCCAATTGCGAGCTTGCAGAAGTGACAGAGTTAATTGGCACAAAAGGTCGGATCACCTTGGAACAGCCGGGGCATTGTCCAACACGCATCACTATCCGAGTTCCTCCGCCCAATGGAGTGCCCTCGCGCTATAGGACCGCTAACGCGCCAGCGCCGGTACAGCTTTTTGAGTATCCGTTGCCGGGAGCTGTAAGCATACCCAGAGGCTCCCCGAACCAGCATGGTTTTCTTTACCAAGCAGAAGCAGTTCATCGTTGCTTAGCTGCTGGCCTACGTGAGTGCCCGCAATACAACCAGGAGGAGTCGTTGCACGCGATGGATCTGTTGACCGAGATCAACAAGGCTAAGCAGGTGGCAACGCAATCCTAGAACAACCAGTCATAGACGTTTCCCACGACAGAAACAGTGATAGAAAACTTACCTGAATTTATATTTTAGTTTCTAACTTTAATGCGGTTACTCGCGCCACCTAAATATAAAAGTAAATAAACTTTATTCCTACAAGAATAACTCACCGAGTTTGATTCTGAGAAAACGTTCTTTCTTTGTAATGCTTGGATAGCTGAAGAGATCAGCCTGCAAGGTACGTAACGATGATCCCCGGGGATCACATTTGTGGCCGCAAAATGTCGCGGAGGAGGCACACTTTTTTTATACAAGATGGCTTTATAGCTAATGCTTTTAGGATTTGAAACTGAAAAACTGGTTTTTCCTGACATTTCCAACCGATAAAACCCGAGAGGAAAATTGCTAAAAATTGCTAATTTTGAGGCGATTAGGTCGCTCGAAGAATGTGACAGAAGGATGAAAGTCCAACCTAGAATAGGCCTTTTGTCCGTTTTCCTTTGTGAGCTTTGACATAATTGCCTCCGATCTCTCTTTGGTCCTTTTCCAGTATG
>DTUY01000301.1:1524-54454 GCA_012963885.1 Candidatus Poribacteria bacterium
TTTGGTCCTTTTCCAGTATGCACGATACATAGCACAAAGCGATCGTAAGATTTCGATGGGTTGTCATCAAGGCCTACGGTTCATCATACCCATTGCCCCACCAAAGTGCCACATTTATCATAAATTCGTTGGACATAGTGGTGGTGTATTGGCAATAGAAACTCCTTTGGGTATAATACATAAGGAAAAGGGTAGGAAAGTCTGTTGGACATTATCCACTGTATACCCTTGGATGCGTATGTTGAACCGTCCTAATTCTCCATAGTATCCTTCTATAACTATGTTTGGTTCTGTGAAGTCAGGTGACTGGCCTAGTGTTATCGTTGCTTGATAAAAAATGGTACCCTCTCTGAAAATCCATAGTCTGTAGAGTATAATCTCCGGTCAAAAAAACACTATTTAAGCAATTAAGACTTCTATGAAAAAGATTAGCTTGAAACAAGTCGTCCAAATTGCATTGGAACACTATCGGTTGAAACAGTACAAACAAGTCACGCAAATTTTACAACCACTGATTCAACATGGTGTTCAAGATAATGATATCTATCTTCTTATAGGCAATGCCTACCATTGCTTAGGTCAATATCAAATGGCAATCCGGGCATATTTAGGTGGGCTACATATAGATCCAGATTCTGCTGATTTATACGTTAACTTAGGAAATGCATATATCCAACGAGGATCTTATTATGATGCGATTGATTCATATAATAGTGCTATTGCGATTGAATCGAATGACATCGCAGTTCATCGTAATTTAATGTATGCCTATTCTGCCACTCGTCAAACGCAGAATGCTATACAAAAATGTGATGAAATTTTATTAGCTGTTGGATTACCTCCTAATAACTTAGATATTGCCTTAGAAAGCCAATACCATAGGCAAAATCCTAGTCCAGTTTATCTTTCATTGATTGATATGTACAATAAATTACATGTTAATGGAGACTCAGAAAATAAAATAGATTCTCAAAAGATGTATGCGGGTGGAAGCATATTACCTTGGATTAGTACTATAAAAAAATTGATTACTTTAACAGATTCCCAAACCTTATTGGATTATGGCAGTGGCAAAGGACTTCAATATAAGGATCTGTTGTTGGAAGACAAAGATCAATTAAAATATCGAGGTCTCCAAGATTATTGGGAAGTTGATGCGATTTATTGTTACGATCCTGCTTATCTCCCCTATCAGAAACTCCCTCAGAAACAATATGATGCTGTTATCTCGACAGATGTTATGGAACACTGTCATCAAGAAGACATCAAGTGGATTATAGACGAGATCTTCAGCTTGGCTGGAAAATTTGTTTTTATAAACATTGCCTGTTATCAAGCGGGTAAATCGTTACCAAACGGCGAGAATGCGCATTGTATTATAGGTCCCGCGGTTTGGTGGGATCAAATTTTTCAATTAGTAGTTTCTAGTTATCCAAGAGTTAAATACTGTATTTTATTGGAATACCTCTGGACTGATGTTGAAGGGGAAAAACGTATGTTTGATATACGTAGTAACTTTGATTCTGTCAGAATAGAATTAGATCCCTCCGCAATAACAATACTGGAAGCAGATGGGGATTTGGTTCCAGTTCATCTTCTTCCCACGGAAATACCCAGTTATGTGGCCGACATGGCTGAGTGAACTTGATTAGCTTCCTCGCCCCGACATACTAACAGCACCAGACGCTTGTTGTGCTGGATGGCATGTTGGATCTCCAAGATGTGAATCTCGGAGACCACTGAATCCGAACTAATCAGAAAGAGAAATGTATCCGCTGACTGAATACCGGCATAGACTTCGATGATGCTTGATCTGCCAGCTAGGGGCGTCAGGAGTATGAGGATGCAGTTTTATACAGGTTTGAGAATCTCAAAGCACGTTGCCTGCTGAGGTCATAATTGCTAATCAAAGCGTGTAGAGCATTGTCTGACTTCAACTCGTGATGATGGTGGCCGTAACGGCGGGCTTTCTTATGGAGATACCAGTATTCTTAGTCATCTTTCTTTCTAGGCTAAAAATCGGGTGCAATCAATTGGATAGGTTTTACGAGATCTAGTTAGCTTTGAGCCCTTATAGCTAGTTGAGTTATATGCCCAATGCTGTTTTAGCTTTGAATTTGCTGAAAGTCCAAAAATCCCTAAAAGTGTCTAATAGATTAGCAAACGGAAGCTATTAGTCAAAGTTTATCTATGTAACTTGTTGGCATCTACTGTATGGTTTTGTTTGCCATTTTCTACTGCATACTTTTGAAGAATGGCTCTCGCTTCATCGCACTTGGAAGAGAATAACAAGGTTGATGCCTTCTTCAGGTCTTTCATAGTCATAGGGTTCTTCATGTGCTTCTTTTTGAGCTTATACAGCATTATAGGAAGTTGTAGATCTTCTCGGCTAAACAAGGCAGTTGCTTTGGAGCGTGTTTGAGTATACTTCTGAATCACCTCTAGATACTGATATTTGAATGCCTTTGTTGGTTCAATGACCGTTCCTTCACCATAGTCGTTCCACGTTGCGATCTGGATGAATTGTGAGTCGCTCTTCCATGCAAGCTCAAAAGTTTCGATGAAGGTCTTTCCCTTTTGATCGTCAATATATCCAATACTATTGTGCAAACCAACATCCTTGTAGATGTCATGGAACCCTGGAAAAGCTACAGCGATGACTGCTTCTCCAGTTGCTCCTCTAGCATACAGTTGGAAAAGATATTTTTGCCAAACAGTGGGCACTATCTCTCGGCTACCAGATACTGGGGGCCAGCCAAATACGCCACTCATCTTGGCTTTCTGTAAAAGGTGCGGCAATCCGTAAAGCAAGAGGCGCTTCGACAATCCCAACATAATGAGGTCCCACTGTTCTTTCTTGAAATGTTGAGGGCCAAAGACAAGCAGGACGGGCCGGTCGTCGACTTTTATATAGGCATCATCGCCAAACCAGTTGTTGTCGAGCCATTTTAGGACTTTTTTGCCATAGGTGCGACCTTCCTGTTTCTGAAGGAACTTACTTTCAATCATGTGTTTGACCGTTTGGTCTTCATAACAGATTGCAAACCGAAGTTCCGCTTTCTTAATGTATTTGATCAGATGCTTTGTATTGCGGTGAATCATAGCGCAGTCCCGAAAATCCTCTATACCATACCAGTCGATGACCACACCTTTGATACCTGCAAATTTCATTAGCAGCACATGACATTCTAGGGTGTGGTCATCGTTGGAGTCATAGGGGGCGATAAGAGGGTAGTCGTATGAAGCCACTTCTCGCTGGCCATTCTTGCTAACTTTGTCGGGATCAAAGTAGTTCATCGTCCAGTGCCATCCCCAACGTCCGCTCACAGGCTTTGATGAGTACCATGGCATGTAATAACAAGTACAGTTTTCGAATCATCTTCGCCATGTAGACGCGGAGATAAACTGAGTAGCAGCAACATGCGGCACGATAATTCGATGATGCAACGATGATTCACGACTAAATTTTCCCTGGTCGGATTTAATAAATTAAATTCAGATTCTGATATTGACATAGCTCTCTATAACGGGTCAAGAGACATTGTAAGTTAAGAGATCTGTGTTAGGTAAACAGGCGTCTTTTTTCATTCTAACTGAAAAAAGATCAGATGCCATTGTACTTAAGTTTTTAACAGGTAATTCCACTTAAGCTGGGTTAAGGCCTTTTAGGAGAACGGTCATTTTTTGAAAACCTAATTCATGGATTTCATTTTCTCCAGAGTGTCGTTAAAATTGGAGCATAGTCTCTTTACATAGTTCTATTGGGACTAAGCACTCGATGGTTATATATGGAGATACTGGTTCGCAGAAAATCGAGCCCTATTGAGGGAATCCAACGAAACTGAGTAAAATTTCAAGAAAAACTTTTTGCTAGATACAAGAGCTACGAATTCCCATTGCAGCTTTGGACTGATTTGAATCTGATTTAGGAAGGATGTGAAGCCTCCTAAACTTTCAGCTGTGTGTTTTCTAATCAATCTGCTGGTCGATCAGGAAAATCGCGCATCACGAAACTGAGATCAATTTGGTTTGATAACGAACTGCAATTCTTTAGAGATCTTTTAAGGTTTGAAACAACAAAGGAAGTGATTATTCTAAGAGGGAATCATAAATCAAGCATTTGCAAAGGTGCATCTAGACTGGGGAGAGGTTCCAATCTAAATACTTGCAAAGGATAGCCAACCGGATTATTGTGCTTGTCAAAATAATCATCTACGAGCTTGCTATGCGCCATTAGTGCTTACGGATTAGCATTTGGTTGAATTTTAAATCTATCATGCTGGATTCTGGCGTCTATGATCAAGTCTAAGATTGGTGATGTCACTTGTAGTTATCCTTTGGCGTCTTAGGATTGGCTGTATTTGGAGAGAGCTATCTCTTCAGTTTGGTCCTTGGCATCCTAGTTTATAGAAGGTTCAACGATTGGTTGAGAGAGGAAAGTTGCACATTCGTTAATCAAAAAGGATTGTTACAGACCTGGATTTGAGAGTGGAAATTCATTCATAGCGGTATTGTCAAGGCTCATCAACACAGTAGTGGTGGCGATTTTGTGGTGGGAATCCATATGGTGTTTGATCCTTCGGTTTGCCCATCGAGTTTGAATAACAGATGGATAGGTTGATGATTGCCGTGTAGTTCCTAGGCTTATTGCCAAGATCCCATTTGGTAGGTTCATAGATATGATAAATTGAAAGAAATTTTGAAAGTATGTTGGTTTTAGTCTGTACCTTTTATTTTCAACTTTCAAGCATCTATAATTCTTTTGGCTGGCAATTAGAAAATCGATATAGTCATATTAGTTGCATTTTGGCAGATTCATTCCTCAACTGTGTAACTCGTAAAATCAATCATATTTAGTATAATACCCTTGAAAACAGCGTTCCGTATTGATTCTTGACAAGATTTTGGAACTGTGATAAAATCTGGGCTTGCCCTTTCATTGTCAATCCTACTGAGTTTTTTCAATGATTTGTTATTGCATGTATAAGGAGAGTTATATGAGGAAATTTGGAACTCCGTTTTGCTTCGCCCTTCTTTGGGCTTTCCTAATGCTAAATTATTGTACTGTTATAGCGGAAGGAGCAGATGGAGCGTCTTCGCTTAGTCTCTCGGATACGGCGGTGAAGATTCGTGAACAGGTAGATATCCGAAATATACGCAAAGATATCGCACGCCTTTCTAGCCTTTCTACGCGCGTTACAGGTTATCCTGATACTGCCAATGCAAGTAAGTACATTTTCGATCGATTTACTGAAATCGGTCTTCAGAATGTCGAAAGTCGCGACTTTACAATTACCGTTCCAATTGATCATGGCGATGGTCGTTTAGAAGTACTCAGTGGCAGCGGTGACAAATCCCCTCTGGCTTTTCAAATTTCTCCGATTTGGCCTAATCTCATTCGAACTTCTCTTCTTCCTACCGATGGTTTAAAAGCACCTATCTTCTTTGTAGGCTCATCCAATCTACGAGACTTCAACGATAAAGATATTGGGGGATTCTGGTATGAAGTCAAAAAGGGAGATACTCTCGGGAGTGTTGCCGACCGTTTCCATGTTGGCATCGGTGCTATCACGGATGATGTTCTGAACAGCCACTTGCAAAAGACAGACGATGGTGTTGATAACAACGAGAACCTCCAGACTGATGAGTA
Organism: Candidatus Poribacteria bacterium; assembly: GCA_012963885.1. Classification (GTDB taxonomy): domain Bacteria; phylum Poribacteria; class WGA-4E; order WGA-4E; family UBA9662; genus UBA9662. Next base: position 7,175 of record DTUY01000301.1, read on the forward strand.
CGGTGAGATTCCTCAGCTTTCCGATATTGCGACGTGGGCTAAGGATAAAATTGATAATAATGGCAATGGGATCATCGATGAAATCCCTGGTGATAATACCGACGGTAAAGATAACAATAAGGATGGTCAGATAGACGAGCATGGGGAATTCATCGCCGCTTCTGAATCTAGTATCTTCATTCCAGAAGGAAGTATCGTCTTAGTTAACTTCAATTCCAGTACGCGTTGGATCAATGCTGCCATGCTTGGTGCAAAAGCGGTCGTCTTCATTGAGCCAGAAACAACAAACCGTGGTGAGGCAGAAAACAAATTTCTGACTGTTCCTGCCAATGTGCCCCGTTTTTGGGTCAGTAGATCCAATGCCGAAAAGATAAAGGGAATGATTGCCGCGGCAGAAGATAAGGGAGAGAAAGTTACCGTTCGCTTGAAGTCAACCATGACTTGGGAACGACGGACAGGACAAAATATCCGCGGATACCTTGAGGGAGGTGATCCTCAACTCAAAGATGAAATGGTGGTCCTCAACGCCTATTATGATTCCATGTCGGTTGTACCTGCTATTGCACCGGGAGCAGACCCAACCAGTGGTATTGCAAGTATGCTTGAGCTAGCTCGGATTTTCTCTGAAAAGAAATTCCGTCCAGGAAGGTCCGTCCTGTTTGTGGCAACCGATGCGCATTTTCAAGGTCTGGCTGGTATGAGGGCGTTCATGGACGGAATTGGGAAAGATGTTGTTGGACGTGACGTTGATTCCCCGGGAACACCGACCATGCACGGCCTACGTCGGGGGCTTAGCAGCGATATATTTGAATTCGAAGAGCTTGGCAGGAAAATTTTCATTTCAATTGATCGGAATGTTCTCGTTGATCTGCCATCCGATTTTTACCATGAAGTTCACCAAGTAAGCTATGATTTGGAATCACTTGACACTACACTGGCTGATTTATCTATTTCTGTTTCGAATATTAACTCGTTGCGTGATAAGCAGCGTGATTTCCAAATTAGGCAAAAGAAGAAAGTCCAGTCGAGAAAGAAGCGTGAGAAACAAGATTTTACTGAAGAAGAAAAATCCCTGCTTGATGCAAACCTCTCAAAAATCAAAAAAGACTCGCAACAAACCACCCAATTTCTTAGAGATATCATCCAACGTATTGACAGATTGCGAGAGATTGCCTTGGCAGAGTCTCGTGTTGCCCAGCGTGAGCTAATAGAATCGATCGCTTTACCGATGGCGCGCATTGACGTTTGGGCTATCGAGAGATTGGTTGCCGACCTAGAGTCAAAAAATCCTGGAAGATTCAGCCGAAACCCGGATGACTCATATCTTACTCGAGAAGAAAAAAATGGAAATTACCGGCTGCTGATTCCTGATGAATTACGCGACCAGCCGACAGCGCAAGATATACAGAAACTGTCGGATAGTCTAGAGAACTGGGAATTGAAAGATAAACGCAAATTGATGTTGCGGTACGCACCTGCAAACTTGCTTGATCGACATCTCAACTTTGGGGATCTAAAAGAGCTGATTGCGGCGCGCAGGATTGTGTCTTCCGCAAATGAATCCTTGTCCAACTACATTAATGAAGAAGAACAGATTCTAAAAAACATCAGGGACAAAATCACTGACATCGATAGTAGTAGCAATTTTTTTGTTGAGTCTATCAATAAACTTAATGAAGATCCTTTATATCAACCTGACAGGACAAAACTTGCCTTTTATATCAGTGACACAGATCTACTTGATTTGAGTTCCCTGCAACGAAAAATTCTACTTGGTAGCAGCTTCAGCAGCTCTCAAAAAAGCAATCTAGATCGTTTTGAAGATCTTAATAAGGATATTCAGCAGAAACGGGCACTCCTCATGTCCGAAAAACCGGATCCGTCGATAAGCGTGTTGATCGAAAAGCTGACAAAAGACAAGCAAAACATTCTTGAGAGCGGACTGCGTAACGCCCGAATTGAGGCACGGCGAATCGATTGGTTGCTGAGTTCCCACGCCAATCTCAGCCGCGGATATCTGGATGAAGAACTTCTGGTATTAAAGCATTATTTGAAGGACTATGAAGAGAGAAAAAAAGCGATAGAGATACGCACACAAATTGCCGCTCATTTTACCGAACAGAGCTTGCTTGCTGCTGTTAAAGAGCGTTCTGAATCCGATATTGTTGATCTTCAAAACCTGCTAGGTCGCCTTGATCAACTCAACTCCAGTCTGGATGAAGAAACCAAAGGATTGCTCCGGGATAACATGTTGACATTGCGAAATTCGCGTTTCCGGAATATCCAAAACCGTGTTGAAAAAATAGCGCGTATCAGCAAAGCAGAATACCAGCGTAAGATTACAAGTTTGGAACAGGCAATCGCTTTGCAAGATTTGTTCAACCGTTATTATGCGTCGCTCTTCATTTCGATAGACCTATCAACGCAAAATGACACATTCGGCGTTTTCAATAAAGGGTGGTTCTATGATCAGCAGCCCGAATATGTGTTACGTCGCGAGTTCGCGTCTATCGGTAATAAGTTGTTGGAATACGCTAATCAAGCGGATTTTGGAGAACGAATTGAGCAGTTGTGGAAATTCACTAATGACCAGATACAACAAAGTGTGATGGCTAGCCAGTGGGGGATTTCCGCTGGAATAGCTCCTAAAGAAGCTATCGAGGGTAAGACACTTGAGACACTGGTTGGAGAACATTTCAGTACCTTGAAAGGGCTTGGTGGAGTTTCGCGCCTGATGAAAATGCAATTTCAGCACATGAAAGATCGGGGTGAGCCCTCCGAAGATATGTTGAAAGACATAGACTATATTCGGAAAGAGGTTGAGCGATTTATCCGAAATGACATCCGATCAGCTCGAAAGGCGCGAAAAGGAAAAATCCGCCAACTCAATAAACTTAATGCTCAACTCACACTTAGAGGCGAAGACCCTTCGGAACTGACTCAAGATGAAGTTGACGATATCAAAGAACTGATCAGTGTGGTTGGCTTGAGTGGTAGTAGCAATTTTATCAATGGCATTTCGGCCAGTGGTGGAAAAACTTGGAAGACTTACATTCCAAGCAAAATCGCCTTTGATAGCGAGGTGGCGACTTTAGCCGGAAAAACCGGTATTGCGTTTGCCACAATTGACGACGCCCGTATGATGACAGATACGCCGTTTGACACAATTAACCGAATGGATATTACTGATGACGGCAATCTGCACAAACAGGTTAAAACAATGGCATCAATTCTAATACAAGCTTTGCGGGATCCATTGATGCCAACGTCGGCAAAGGTCGGAAATTTTTACTGTAATCTATACGGCGATGTTGTTGAATACGATGCACGGGAAAGTGCGTTACCGAGCAAGCCTGTTCCTAACCCAATTGTCACACTCCGTCGCAAGCACAAAACAATGACGGGGGTCCGCGGAGACCTAATTATACGTGGTGATAACAGAGGGATATTTGAGGTTGTCGGTTTGGCTATGGAAGGTAGAGCCACCAACCGTATGGGTGGAGCTCAGGAAATTGAGCCCTATATTCTAGACCGGGATTCAGGCGATATCGTCTATGCCCCCGACCTTGGTAACTTTGGGGCTAAAGTCTACAACAATAAAGTACCTATAGATCGAAGGCAAAGGGGCTGTCGAGTTGTGGTCTTTCCCTGTGTTTCGACGACCATATATGATTTAGTTGACCAACGGTCTTTACGAACACTTCGTGAACTGCAAGTCTATGACGCAGCAACTGACAGTTTCCCTGAGAAATATGGTATTTCCAAACCTATACAACAGCAAGGGGTATCGGCTACAGAACCAATTGCGTTGGTCTACTCAGAAGCAGATGCGCGGATTAAGATCGGGATGTCATATGGGCAAATTGGCAAGCGACTTCTGTTAATTAAAGCTGGACCAAGCGGGGCCAAAAACCCAACACTCTATACGGGTGAAGGTTTCGTTGTTGGTGAAAATGGTTCAATCCGTGTCACACCTTACGTGGTCATACGTGACATGTGGTGGCTGGATGAAAATCGAAATAGGCTGTACAAAAAATTCGGGATTAGTAGCGATCGACTTGACCAATTGCATCAGTTTGCGAACGTGCGTCTCAATCAAGCACGGGATATGTTGTTGAAACGAGATTATTCACAAGCGTTGAAACTGGCGCGAGCTGCCTGGGGGTTTGAGTCACGTGCTTATCCGGATGTGAAGAAGACAGGAAATGATGTAGTTAGCGGAGTAATGTTCTATCTGGCGTTGCTAATACCGTTCGCTTATTTTATGGAACGGTTGCTCTTCGGTTTTGCCAGTATTCATAAGCAGATTATCGCCACCTTTGCCATTTTTCTTGTTGTGTTTTTCTTTCTTGCTCAGGTTCATCCTGCTTTTCAGATTACCACTACGCCTGTAATTATTCTGGTTGCCTTTATTGTGCTGGCTTTATCGGTACTCGTGGTGGCAATTATCATCAGAAAATTTGAAGAGCAATTGGAGAAAATGAAGCAGGAAACTTCGAAAGTGTACAAAGCTGATGTGGGACGACTGGCAGCCTCTGCCGCCGCTTTCAGTCTGGGAATCTCCAATATGCGAAAGCGCGGAATGAGAACAATTTTGACCTGCGTGACGCTGGTTATTCTGACATTTACCGTCATTTCGTTTACATCAGTACGGACATTCATGCGGCCTAACCGGACAACATTAGCCTCTGTTACACCAAAGTACACTGGAATGCTGATACGAGATCAATACTGGCGTGCCATGGAAGAGCCAGTGATAACGACAATTACCAATGATCTACACAAAAAGGAAGTTAGTCGGGAAGAAGTGGAACGCTTGTTCAGAAGAAAGGGTAAACCGATACCGATAGATGGCGAGTTAAGTGATGTTACAATCTATAACGTCGTGGCACCACGGGCTTGGTACCAAACATCCGGTACCGGAGATCAATCGTTTGTCCAGTTGACGAGGACAGCAAACAAGCTAGACCCTCGACCAAAGACGAATCCAACAGGTGAACCTAAAACTTTTGCCGCCAATATGCTGGTCGGTATGAGTGAAAGGGAACCTGAGGTAACCGGCATTCAAAGTCACCTGAGATATGGTACGTGGTTTAAGCAGGAAAATGCATCTGAATGGCCAACAAAATGGCCATATGTCTGTGTCCTTCCCAAAGGAATGGCAGACCTGCTGGGAATTGAAGAAGCCGATATGGGGAAAGCAACCGTTTCGGTTTATGGTGAAGACTTTACCGTTGTCGGCGTTTTGGGCGTTGGGTTCAAGGACTTAAAAGATAACGATGGTGAAGAATTAACACCTGTTGATTACCAATTAATGAACCAGCAAAGTTCCCGTGGTGGACAGGGGGAAGAAACCCTTGAAGGGGAATTACAGAAATACCTGCATCTTACACCCGACAGCATTGCTATCTTGCCGTACGAGGTTGTTATGAACCAAGGGGGCAATCTCAAATCGGTGGCTGTCAGTATGGAGGTACACGACCAGGATACTAGAATAGGCAACAAGGTCCTGCTGGATGCGGAAGATAAGCTGGACTTGATCATGGGGCCGTTAATGACCCGTATGTCGCTTGACTTCTTCGTTGGGCGGGGCAAGGATGCCTATTTGTACAGCGCTATTGGAATGACCTCATTTTCGGGCATGGGTAATTTATTCATCCCTATTCTGATTGCTTCGTTAATCGTGTTGAATACAATGCTGGGTGCGGTTTACGAACGCGTGCGAGAAATTGGGATCTATAGTTCTGTTGGACTAGCACCGGTACACATCGCGTTTTTGTTCCTGGCAGAGGCTTGCGTTTATGCGATTGTGGGAGCGGTATTCGGTTACTTATTCGGTCAGATTGTGGCAACGATGCTAGTTAAATTTAACCTGTTGGGTGGCTTAACGTTGAACTATTCATCCATGTCGACGGTAATGGCGACGATTATTGTCATGCTTGTTGTTATCGGATCGACGCTATATCCAGCCATTAAAGCAGGTAGGATGGCTGTTCCTGACATTGAGCGGAAATGGAAACTTCCAGAACCGGATGGTGATTTTTGGCAGTTTAGCTTGCCGTTTACTGTTTTGTCCGAAGAATCTTTGGGATTGAACATCTTTATGCGGGACTATTTTGAAGCGCATTCTGATGAATCTGCCAGTGATTTCTATTCTGATCAAATCACATTTAACCGTATAGCAGAGGAAGGGGAGGATGTCTTCAGCATCGGTATGATGGTTTGGTTGGCACCGTATGATTTGGGAGTTAGTCAGAAGGTTAAGTTGGTGACAGTGCCTGTTGGCAGTGAAGAAGAAGATTTGTATCGTATTGGTCTGAACGTTACGCGTGAAAGTGGTGAGATTGCATCTTGGAAACGTGTTAACCGCCGCTTCCTCAATTTAGTTCGAAAACAGTTATTGATCTGGCGAACTTTTAGCGCAGAAGTTCGAGGTGAATTTCACGATCGTGGCAGGCAGGAAACTTACTCTGAACGAGAGGTTCATGCCCCTGATCTTACTCCTCAGCCGGCAGATTAATGTGATTTATGTAAGGAGCTGAAATGGATGAACATGGTTTATTGTTGGGAAAACTGGCGTACATTATCATTAGTGTCGGTACGGTGTTCTGGCTCATTTCCATCCTATTCTTGGGAGGCGGATGGCGGCCACAGTTATTGGCGGCAGGTGTTCTAATCATTGGGATTTTTGTGGCTTATATTTCTGAAGCGGTTGGAAAAGAAGCAGATGATGGTGAGATGCCGGAATAATGTATTGGCAGTACCGTGGATTAGTTTAGGGATTAACGGAGGATAAATTTGGCGAGAGAAAGAGTTACCGAAGCCCAAGAGTGGCAAGCATGGGCCAAACGTTATGATATCGATGGGGGGATTCGAGCCTTTGAGTCGGGATTGACTTTAAAGGTCTTCCTGGGAGCCCTGTTTATCGGTCTTCTGATGATGCCAGGTGCGATATACCTAACGTTAGTCTCAGGTACATCTGGTGCAGGGGCGGCGCCTTGGGTGGCGGTTATCCTTTTCACAGAACTGGCGCGCAGGTCTTTTACTACTGCAAAACGGCAAGAACTTTACATGTTGTTAGGTTTGACCGGAGCGGCAGTTGGAGCAGGTACCCAATACCGTGGTTTCATATGGTACTCTTATTTCATCGGGACACCGCAAGCAGAGTCATATGAAATTGCCGATAAGGTTCCCTGGTGGACAGCCCCAGCGCCGGATTCCATCGCTATTGCTGAGAGATCTCTCTTGCATATGGATTGGTACTGGCCGATCCTGATGTTTATTATCTTTAAATTATTGGGAGTAATGCGAGGGTTGGGGGCTTCATATGTTTTGTTTCGCGTGACAGCCGATTTTGAACGGTTACCTTTCCCAATGGCACCGATTGCAGCACAGGGTGCGACTGCTCTAGCTGAATCCACCACTAAAAGCGAAACTTGGCGATGGAGAATCTTTTCCATAGGGTCAATGTCAGGTTTAATCTGGGGATTCATTTACATTGGCATTCCTTCATTAACTGGTGTGGTGATGTCTGAACCTATTATGATCCTGAAAATTCCTTGGATCGATTTCACGCCTGCTATCGAAGGTTTCGCCCCAACAGGTGTCTTTGCACTTTCAACCGATTTCAGTCAGATTCTTACCGGCTTCGTTCTACCGTTTCCAGTTGTTTTTTCCGAATTTGTCACCGCGTGTTTTACGCAGTTTTTCCTGAATCCGCAAGTCCTGTACCGAAGTGAGATCTTACATCAATGGCGGCCTGGACTGGACGTTCGCGGTACGGGGCTTTATAATGGTCTCGATTTTTGGATCAGTTTCTCAATAGGTAAGGCCTTCAGTTTGGCTGTCATCGGTTTCGCAGCTTCTGTCCCAATATTCATGCAAATGAGAAAAAAGCAGAAAGCAAGCGGTGGACAAAGCGTTCTTGCCCCTCCGGCTGGACGGGGTGATTTCCCAATCTGGTTCATGGGATCTATGTGGCTGGTCTCCATGAGTGTCTATGTATGGATAGTTCATAAATTTATGGTACCTAGTTTCCCACTTACTTTTTTTCTCGGGTTTGCTTTTCTCTATACGCCACTAAATTCCTATATAACCGCTCGAACTTATGGTGTGTTAGGTAGGGATCTGTTCGAGATACCATATCTGCATGAAATGACTCTCATTTTGAGCCGTTATGAAGAGGTTGACATTTGGTTTGTACATTGGCCAGATGAAGATTATGGAGCAGGTACTCAAGGGTGGCGAGTGCTCGAACTAACCGGTACAACGTTCACCAGTAAAATAGCGGGTGATTTACTTATTATGCCAATTCTCATTATCTCCGGAATTATTGTCTGGCATTTCATCTGGAAAATTGCCCCTATTCCTTCGGCACAATATCCGGATGCTCAAATTAAATGGCCGTTTAATGCAACAAACGAAGCTCTTAGGATAACAGCTTTACGCGATGGAAACAGCCAGATGCTTCAGGCGATACGCGGGGATTATCTGTCAGCTGGGTTTACGTCAATGTTAGCCATTCGAGGCATAATATGGATGTTTAAATTACCCAGTATGTGGTTTTTCGGGGTTATTGGTGGGCTGGGGGGAGATCCAGGAATGATGCTACCCCGCTTGGTTGGCGCAATAATTGGTCGTTTTTACATGATTAAGCGATTTGGTTTAAAGAGGTGGTTCATGTTCAATCCAGTATTAGCGGCAGGCTTCTCCTGTGGTGTTGGGTTGATTGGGATGGTTAGCGTTGCTATTGCACTGGTTTCGAAAGCAGTGATTGTCAAGCCGTTCTAAAACGGCCATGAAATGGATAAAATTTGGTTGGGCAGGAATTGTGGCTGAACTCCCCGAGGAGTGGGAGATCAGTGGCTTGTCTGGCGATCAGAATGAAGGGTATTTAAGGTTGGAAGACGAGTTCATGCCTCGTCTGGAGCTGAAATGGTCTGTCGCCAAATCGAAACGTCGTAACCCCGATTTACACGCAGTTCTTGATGATTACTTCAAGATTATTCGAAAGACCTACAAGAAGACGAAGCAAGATCTGCAAATTAAGCGTAATGTCAATCTGATTAAAGATGATGCTTTTTTCGATGGTTACGATCTGGTTTTCTTTACATGGAAGGGGGAAATACAAGCCAATGGCCTGATCTTCTTTTGCCCGGCAACGCGGCGTATTACATTGATACAAGTAATGGGCAAACCGAAGCAGAATATTCGGGCTATTACTGAAGAGATCTTTACCTCTGTACAGATTGAACCAGATGATCAGAAACTTTTGTGGACCGCCTACAATCTGCACGTTGAGGTGCCCAAGGATTATCGGCTGGATAAACATCAGTTACTTTCTGGGTACTTGCTTTTTTCCTTTGTCAATCCAGGTTCATTCACTGATCGAAAACGCCGTCTGAGTATCGAGCGTTATGGTCTTGCAGATGTGTTGTTGAAAGATCAAACACTTGAAGATTGGTTTCGAACCAAGTACAAGAAGGCCATTCGTGGGTTTGGTTTTCAGATCGAGTCGATGGATCAGGATGGAGTTGAACACTTGATTCTCAGCGGTGAGGAAACACGCGTTACAGACAATATTCCTATCCGCAGCGTTCAATTGGCGAATCAGATCAGGAAAAGGAAGTGCTTTGTGGCTCATATTCGGCACTGTTATGAATCGAACCGAATTTATGTGATACAGGTTGTATCGAAAACTGACGCTGTCGAAACCGCAAAACTTGTTGCTGATAGCATTGCCATGCACAATTGAGGTTTTTTGATCAATGCTGAACAGAATTCTTTATAAACTTAAGTTAAAGAAGCGACCGCCTACTCCCGATAAAGAGACACTGGTTGGCATGCACCCACTTAGAAACCAACTCATTGATTGGGAAGTGGACGATCGTAGTGAAGTAGTATTGAAAATTCCACAGACGCACAAGAAGTGGTTGAGGATCATGGCCAGGATTTTTAAACTTCCACCCAAGCGAATCGTTGTCTTGGACGAGGTTGGATCGCTTGTGTGGCAACTTTGCGATGGACATCACTCCATCAAGCAGATAGTTAAAAGCTTGCGTGATAGATACAAAATGACGCGGAAAGAGGCTGAAACCTCGCTTTTCAGTTATATGCAGACACTTGGTAAGCGTGGAATTATTGCCTTTGCCGTGCCGCAAAATCGGAAAACGGATAAACAGCCAACGCTTGCGTGATAGATACAAAATGACGCGGAAAGAGGCTGAAACCTCGCTTTTCAGTTATATGCAGACACTTGGTAAGCGTGGAATTATTGCCTTTGCCGTGCCGCAAAATCGGAAAACGGATAAACAGCCAACAGATCAGGAAAGAGAGAACGGAGAAGGAGAGACCAATGCTGCAGAATCAGCCAACAGCACCAGCCCCAATAGAGTCGCCAGCCAAGTTTAAAGACCAACTGCCGATAGAAAATACGGTTCGGGTCCGTAACCTTATTAAAAAATACGAGATGGGAAGTAATGATGTTCAAGCGTTAAGGGGTGTAAACTTTGAAATTCAGCGCGGTGAGTACGTTTCAATCATGGGCCCGTCTGGATCCGGAAAATCAACTCTATTTAATATGATTGGCGGCCTTGATAAACCAACTGAAGGTCGTGTCTACATTGATGAGGTCGATATCGCTCAACTCGATGCCTATGAACTTGCCTGGCTGCGGTGCCGAAAAATCGGTTATATCTTTCAGTCGTTCAACCTGATACCGGTTATGACAGCACTGGAGAATGTTTCCTTGCCAATGATCTTTGGCGGGATGACGGCAGATGATAGCCGTGACAAAGCGGTACATCTACTTTCCTTGGTTGGACTTGGTGACCGAGTCCAACATAAACCTTTGGAACTCTCTGGAGGTCAGCAGCAACGTGTGGCTATCGCTAGATCCTTCGCAAACGACCCCGCCATTGTGCTAGCTGATGAACCAACAGGAAACTTGGATACTCACACCGGCCTCGACATCATTAACCTGCTAAAAGGGCTTAACTCTGAGCAACAAGTAACAATTATCACTGCAACACACGACACGAAGATGCTTGATGTCTCTGATCGCATTTTTCATATGGAAGATGGAAGAGTTGATAAAATCGAAGCTAGAGATGAGGTTGACCTACGAGTTGGCAGATTAGATGGGGAGGAAGTTGGTTGACAACTAATACGTTTCTTTCAGCAGGCGGTTCTTGTCTCGTGCGCGTTCTATTCGAGTCCATTCCCTAGCATTGCGTGGCAGGTTCTCTATTTGATCAAGTGTGATGTCATCAGGGAGCGATACTAAGTTGGATTTGATTCGGTACAACCATGGATAAATACCGTATTCCATGCCCTTTAATCCACAGAGGTACATCAAACAGTTCGGTTTTTCTAAAAGCGGCGCAAGTTGATCCTGATTTTCCTCTAACGCATCTTGAACGTAAAATCTTCCTCCCTTTGCGTTTCGTGTTTCTCGGCTTATCGCTGTGTGGTAATGAAAGTTAGGATGTCTTTCAGCAAAATGGGAAAAAGCATCATCGTACATAATATCAGTGGAGTATGGAACGCCGAAAATGAGCCACACTTCTCCTTCAAAACCCTGATTAAATAGTTCGACAATCATTCCACGGTAGGGAGCAATTCCAGTCCCCGTTGCTACCAGCACATAGTGATAATTAAGCGGATCTTCAGGCAAAAGGAACGATTTACCAACAGGCCCCGTGATGTCAATTGAGTTGCCAAGTTGGACGTCACATATGAAGTTTGATGTAGAGCCCATAACCAGTTCACCTGTTTCTGCATCTTCGTTAAGTTCGCGTTTTACGCAAAGAGAGACAGTATTTCCATGCCAGTCATCCCCCCAGCATGCCGAAGCAATTGAATATAAACGGACTTGATTTGTTAACGACTGGTGAACATAATTAAACTCGTGATTATTAAATCGTCCGTCAGGAAAAACTCCGAGGCTTTGACCAACGCGATATTTACCTGCCATTTCACTGTCCCTAATGTCCAGAATGACGTGCCAGCAATGGTTTGGACTGGATGTATGCGAAATCCGATATTTGTCGACAACCTTTGCTACAAATGTTTTCTTTTTATTATATAAGTTGATTGCAATTTCTGGTACGGGACCAAGTTGCAGGTCATCAGGCCTGCTTAGGGATCTGAACACAACTTACCTTTTTCATTTATGAATTGCTAATTCCCAACTTTTGAACGTCAGATTCAAAAAAACTAGCTGGGATTGGCAGGTTTTTTGGTATTCAAGGTAGACGCACTTTTGCAACACAATAGTAGTCTAATTAGAGCGATTTCAAATTATAGCATTGCACTTATAGCCTGTCAAAAGGAATTTACGCTAAGATGAAAAAAGCAATTTTTACCTTTCCAACACATATTGTCTTCGGAAATGGTACCATCCAAACCATTCCGAAAGAACTATCCAAGTTTCAGATTAAAAAAGCCTTGATTGTTGCTGATAAGGGACTTCTTCAAGCTGGACTGATTGACATTGTTACTCAACAGCTTGAGATTGCTGGAGTTCAATACGCGATATACGATGGTGTGCAAGGGAATCCCATTGAGCAGGATGTTTATGATGGCGTTAAAGTGTATACGAATAATGTATGTGATTTTGTGATTGGTATTGGTGGGGGTAGCCCTCTGGACATCGCTAAGCTTATTTGTCTCAAGTCGACGCACGAATTACCTTTAGAGGAGTATGAAGATTCCATAGGCGGCCATAAGAAAATCTCTTCCAATCTACCCGATTTCATGGCAATACCAACCGCTGCTGGAACAGGAAGCGAAGTTGGCCGGAGTGCTGTTGTAACACTTGAATCAAGTGGGCGAAAAACCGTTATCTTTAGTCCTCACCTGCTAGCTAAAGTGGTTATTGCCGATCCGGAACTTACTGTTGGATTGCCCCGTGGGTTGACTGCCGCAACTGGTATGGATGCTCTAACACATAATCTTGAGGCGTACTTAGCAAAAAACTTCCATCCGATTTGTGATGGTATCGCGTTGGAAGGAATGAAACTTGTGTCTGAAAACCTGCGCCGCGCAGTTGAAGACGGGACAGATCTAGAAGCCCGTGGAAACATGTTAGTTGCTGCCATGATGGGTGCTATTGCGTTCCAGAAAGGACTCGGTGTTACCCATTCACTGGCTCATCCATTATCAACAGTTTCGGGACTTCATCACGGCCTGGCCAATGCGATTGTGTTACCTCATGCGATGGATTTTAACCGTCAAGTCTCTGCTGGCCGACTTGTGGACGTTGCTTCAGCACTGGGGGTGGAGACAGGAAGCCTGTCTCTGGAAGAAGGTGCGCAGGCAGCAATTGATCAGGTGTTAATGCTGTGTCAGGATGTCGGTATTCCACAAAATTTGAGCCAAGTGGGAGTGGAAGCCAACCAGATTCCGGTTTTAGCAGAACAAGCGATTCAGGACATTTGTCACCAACTAAATCCGCGTGTTTGCACTTTACAGGATATGATCGATATTTATTCGGCAGCGATTTGACCTCGATAAGCCTCAATAATATCAATAACAGCTTTCCGTTTGTTTTTCCAGTTAATGTTTGATGGCGGGATGATATATATCCCATCAATGGGGACTCGATTCTGTTGGCGTAGGTTACAGGCAAAGTTGTTAATCATCTCTAAGCCGAAACGCGTTGACATCGCATCACTTGTCTCGCTGAACTGCTCAACAATTGAACGTGGTATGTAGATTCCTAAATTATCACGCAGAAAAGGAATACTGCGTGGAGTCGTGATTGGCAAGATACCGTACAGTATTTTCACCCCAAGGTGCTTGGTCGCTTCATGGGCTCTTTCAATATCATCAAGCGTATAAACTGGTTGCGTGTAGACAAACTGAGCACCATTTTCAACTTTCTGAGTCAGGTGTTTAACCTGATTTTCCAGGTTTTCAGCAATGTTGAATCCCGCTCCAATATGAAAATTACAAGGTTCACCAATCGATGTCCCATTGATAAGTTGATTGTTATTGAGCCGAGTAATTAATTCGATTAGTTGAACAGATCCTTTCAAATCAGTTACAATTCTAGCCGTCTCAAATCGTCCAACCTTAGGATGATCTCCAGATAGCGCCAAAATGCCCTCAATACCCAAAGCCCATGCTTCTAACAGATGTGACTGGGTACTAATTAAATTACGCTGGCGTGTCGTCCAGTGAATGATCGTTGGAATGCTGGTTTCCTGTTGTAATCGAAATGCTGTGCCAATCGCGCCAATATTGACGGTTGCACCAGCATTGTCGGGAACATCAAAGAGATCTATCCTAGCCTTGGCTAGATTTTTTGATTCGCGGATCATAGCCGAAAACTGTGTGAAGGTTTTGGCACGCATCTCGACACTGATGATCGCGTCCTTTTCATCGAAGATCTGTTGAATTGGATTGTCATGAAACTCCGCTTTAAAGGGTTTGGGTACGTCTTCAAAAACGAAAACCTGCTTTTCCCGTTCAGCCGGTGGGATGCCTTCGGTTATCAACTTTACTTGTTGAATATGTTCTGGAGTAGTACCGCAACAACCACCAATAATGTTTGCACCTAACTTAACAAAGCTGCTCACGTACTCACCGTACAGGTGAGCTGCAACAGTGTATTCTTCTGCCAGTAACTTTCCTTGGCTGATTCTTGGCGCACCGGCATCCGGCTGTACTATAATTGGTAGACTAACTACCTTTGCCAACCTTTTAAGAATTTCGGTAACTTCGTGTGGAGACCTATCATTTATTCCAGCAGCTGCAACACCAAGATTTTCCATCTGACGGGCGAACACGCATATATCTGTACCATCGCTTAACTTCCCTCTGGACATACCGCGGATTTGTACAACAACCGGTAAATCATAAGTCAACGCAAGTTGTGTCGCAATTTCAACCTCTCTGCTGTCCGTAAAGGTTTCTAGCATTATGAGATCTACCCCACTTTCAACGAGTGCCTCCATTTGCCCCTTAAAAGCTCTACTAACTTCTTCAGCTGAGAATTCATGGCTAAAAGGGCTGGATTCAATCGGACCAACAGATCCGGCAACGAAAACGTCCTCGGCCGCCACTTCTCGAGCCAGCCAAGCTCCGGCGGAGTTAATCTCCTCAACTTGCTCATCAAGTCCATGAAACTCCAGCTTCTTGGCGTTGGCACCAAAGGTATTCGTCTGGATGATGTCAGCGCCGGCAGCTTTGTATTCTCGATGAATGTTTTGGACAATATACAGGTAGTCTGAATCAATATTGCATGCGTCAAGACACGTAACATGAGAAGGAATTCGCTTGCGAAGTTGGGTGCCAAACGCACCATCACAAACAAGAATTCGATCGTCTAATTCCTTTAAAAACGATTTTTCACTCATTGTAGTGTGTCCTTTTAAAGCGATATTTGATCAATATCCAGACGGCTGTCAATCCATCTCGCCAAAAGCGAAGTTTTTTACCCTCATTTTTCTTGCGTGGGAAATAGGAGATTGGAACTTCATGAATATGATGTTGCATCTGAAGAACCTTTGCTGTTACCTCAGCACAAAACTCAAAACCCTCGCATTGTAGATCTACACTTTTGATTAGACTAGACGTAAAGGCTTTGTAGCCGGTAGATTCGTCCGTAATCCGCGTGTTATAGAGTAGGTTTACGAGATGAGCCAGCAAATAATTCGCAATGTAACTCACTAATGTGGAATTATTTCGACCGTTAATAAAACGAGATCCATAAACGATCTGGCTTGATTTATCCAGTAAGGGTTTTAGGATGGCAGGTAAGTCCGATGGATCAACTTCCATGTCGGCATCTTGGATGACGACATATTCACCAGCAGCTTGTGAAAGTCCAAGGCGTATGGCGTAGCCCTTGCCACGATTCTGCTGTTGATGGATGACTTTAATTTCCGGATCTCTACGCAAGTCCTCAAGAATTTCGAAGGTTCGGTCGGTAGACCCATCGTTAACAATGATAATCTCTTTTTCAATTTGGACTGAGGTTCTAACAGCCTGAACGACATTGCGAATCGTCCGATCTTCGTTGAAAGCGGGAATGATAACAGACAGCTTTACCATGGAACCTATCCCCACTGATGTTACTGATATTTTCAAAGTATATCGAATTGTTGAAAGTACCTCTACACATACACAAGCTTAACGGATACCCATCTGTCTCAAATTATTAAGACTGATTGCGAGGCTGTCAAACGGATTGCGTTGGCAGGTATCCTGTTCGATGATATACCATTCAGTACCAGCTTGTTTGCAGGCAGAAATAATCGCAGGCCAATTCAGGTTTCCTTCACCAACCTCAGCCATAATTTGTGTGTTTCCCTTCATCGTCATATCTTTGAAATGGACAATGGAAGCACGACCTTTCAGGCTCCGAATCCATTCTGCCGGATCACCCCCACCGTGAGCAATCCAGTATGTATCTATTTCACTATGAAAATATTCAGGATCGCTATCCTCATACAGAATTTTCAATGCTATGCGATCACCGAATTTCTCCAGCTCAAAGCTATGATTGTGGTAGGAAAAGACTAAGCCTCCTGCTGCCAGGCGTTTTGCCACTACTGAAGCTTCCCGAGCAAATCCAGTATATCCTTCTACCCCAGTACGATATTCGGCAGGTAATCCGCCAATAGCCGCATGTTTACATTCCCAAAGTTGATGTTCGTCAATAACAGCCTGTGGTTCATCACGCATGCGGTGGTAACTCGAATGCGTGGCACATATTTTTAACCCTTCTCCATTGACAATTTGTTTTAGTTCTTCGGGGGAAATTGGTCCTAGTGCCGAGCATTGTACAGCATCATAACCAATTTCTTTTACCCTTTTCATCGTCTTTGCAATATCATCCGGTGTCTGGATGAAATCACGTAACGTATAAAGTTGCGCTGCAATTTGAGACTCAGCCATGGTATTTTGCCTCACTTTTCACAAATTTTAACTCCTGCATTGATGATGGCTTCTTCATCATAGCCACAGAGGTTATACAACGTTTTCACATCGCCATGTTGAACAAATCTGTTTGGAATCCCAAGACGTTTGACTCTCGCCAGAATTCCATGTGTTGATAGTGTTTCAAGGACAGCTGAACCGAACCCACCATCCAGGGTATGATCTTCAACAGTGATAACGCGACCAATCTGGTCTGCATAGGAACAAATTAGCTCTTTGTCGAGTGGCTTTATAAATCGAGCGTTAATTATCGTAGCTGAGATTCCCGAATCGGACAGAACAGCGGCCGCTTCAAGCGCGGGGTGAACTCTGTTGCCAACTGCTACAACTAACAAATCGTCACCTTCCAAAAGCACTTCTGCTTTACCTATTGGTAGTGATTCAAGCACTTCATCTAATGGGACTCCGACCCCTGCTCCACGTGGGTAACGGAACGCAATTGGCCCTTTTTCATAGTTGACTGCGGTCTTAACCATATGTTGGAGTTCGTTTTCATCTTTGGGAGCCATAACAATTATATTTGGGATAGATCGCAAATATGCAAAGTCAAAAACACCATGATGTGTTGGGCCATCAGCACCAACAAGTCCCGCTCTATCCAATGAGAAAATGACAGGTAGGTTCTGAATGCAAACGTCATGTAATACCTGGTCGTAAGCACGCTGTAGAAATGTCGAATAGATTGCAACCACAGGTTTTATTCCTTCAGTGGCAAGTCCAGCTCCGTAAGTCACTGCGCATTGTTCTGCTAAACCAACGTCAAAAAAACGATCAGGAAATTTTTCCCTAAATTTATCTAATCCCGTTCCCCCCGCCATAGCCGCTGTAATACCAACTATGCGTGAATCCTTTTCAGCAAGGTTGATCAGTGTACGGCTAAAAACATCGGTGTATGTTGGTGTCGATGGCTGAGCGATAAAGGGTTTTCCGGTTTGGGGATCGAATTGTGTGCTGACCGCATAGAACCCTTCCGGGTCCTTTTCAGCATAGGAGAAACCCTTGCCTTTCGTCGTCAAAACATGAACAAGTATTGGAGTATTAAACCTTTTGACGTTTTTAAAAACGTCTATTAATTGATCTAGATCGTGACCGTCTAACGGTCCAAAATAACGAAATCCAAACTCCTCAAACAGCATTCCCGGTTTGAGCGCAGATTCGATCCGTTGGATTGCCAGCTTTGCGTCCGAAGGCAAAAGATGCAGGAATTCTTTTACTGTCGATCTCAGTGTATTGTAAGTAGGATTGGTGATAATTCGATTGAAATACTTGCAGAATGCGCCAACAGTCTTGGAAATGGACATCTGGTTGTCGTTAAGAACAATAACCATGTCCTTTCGAAAATCACCTGCGGCATTCATGGCTTCAAACGCCATGCCACCAGTTAAACCACCATCACCAATAACAGCAAGTACCTTGAAGTTTTCGTCCTTCAAATCACGCGCACTTGCAATACCTAGAGCCGCAGCAATTGATGTACTTGAGTGTCCCGCGCCAAAAACATCGTACTCACTCTCTTCGCGTGCTAGGAATCCGCTGATCCCATCATACTGGCGAACTGTTTTAAGATGATCCCGGCGCCCAGTCAAAATTTTGTGTGGGTATGCTTGATGTCCGATATCCCACACTAATTTATCTGATGGCGTATTGAAAACTTTATGAAGCGCAATTGTAAGTTCAATCGTGCCAAAGTTTGGTGCGAAGTGTCCTGGTGTCTGAGACAAGACTGAAACCATATGCTGGCGTATTTCATCCGCAAGTACTTTCAGCTGATGATTGCGCAAAGACCGAAGATCCTTTGGACTACTGATTTTTTCTAGAAACATCTTGGTTCAATTAAACTTTTTCATCGAAATTAATTCAACCTCGAAATTCATATAATAATTAGACTCTCTTTTTAGAGAGGAACCTGGATTCGTTCGATCGACTTAGCATTCCCGCTCTGATCATCCAAATCAAGCGCAACACCACAAAGAGCAACCTCTTCTTGTGCTACTTTGTATCGGACTGGCAGCATGGTAGTAAATCGGTAGAGGACCTCTTTCTTATTAGTCCCAATTACTGAATCATATGGACCTGTCATCCCAACATCAGTAATATAAGCGGTTCCCTGATGCAATATACGATCATCTGCGGTCTGAATATGCGTATGTGTCCCAATGACAGCGCTAACGCGCCCATCGGCGTACCATCCCATGGCTACTTTCTCGGAAGTGGCTTCCGCGTGAAAGTCAAGAATAATATGTTCCGTCTGATCAGACACCTCTTTTAAAATTTCATCAAGGCAGCGAAAAGGATTGCTAAAATTATCCAAAAAAATTTGGCCTGCTATATTAATCACGCATAATTTCATTTCAGATCTCGTATTGATGATTACCCAGCCTTGACCTGGCGTGTCGGGCGGATAATTCGCAGGTCTCAGCAACCCTAATTCATTATCTATGAAGCCGAATATCTCTCGCTGTGCCCAAACATGATTTCCGGTAGTTATGACACTAATACCCAGTTCCCAAAACTCTTTAACAATAGGTTTTGTAATGCCCTTCCCCCCGGCGGCATTTTCACCGTTTGCAATGATTGCTTCAAAAGGTCCGTACTTGTTAATAAGCAGTGGGAGAAGCTCAGAAACCGCTTGACGTCCTGGTTTACCGAAAACATCACCAATGAATAATACCTTCAATATTTACCTCAGCTTCCTTGATCTGACTTATCCAACTTAAGAGGTCTTACATATATCAATTGGCTTACGAAATTCCAAACCAGCATTTAGTAAATGGGAAATTTGGCATGGCAGACGAAATCAATACGGACATTAATCCATAATGATGCGACATGGGGTAGAACATGATATAATCATAAAAGTGTATGCAACCTGTAAATGATACCATATGGCAAAAATGCCGTCAAAGTATTCAAATTCCGACAATATTTGAATTTATATAATACGTTTTCGTGAAATATTGTTCAAAAATGGCGAGTGATATAGATAAATCAACATTCGATCGTTACTGGCAATTGTTTGCTAACCCAATGTTAGTTAACCCAACAAACCAAATATCCCTCGAATTGAAAACGTTAGACTCTCCGCTCAACTGGCAAGAAGTGTTTGGTAATGATCGGTTGGTGGAAATTGAAGTTGGATCGGGTAAAGGGCGGTTCTTAAAAGAGTCGGCGCAAAGAAATCCTGACATTAATTATGTTGGGATTGAGCGGGCATCCAAGTATTTCGAGAAGTCATGTGAGCGATTAGCTAAACATAATATTACAACAGCTCGACTTGTTTATTGTGACGCACCATATTTTCTGTACAGATGTGTGGCAGATCAAAGCGTTAGTGCTTTTCATATTTATTTTCCTGATCCTTGGCCGAAAAAACGGCATCGGAAACGCCGCATTTTCAATAATTCAATTTGGATCAGTGAATTGGTTCGTACACTCAATAACAAGTTAGGTGAAATCTATATTGCTACAGATTACAAAACATATTTTTGGGAAATCCGGGAGTTGTTTGATTGCCACCCGAGTTTTGAGTATCATCCTGACAAATCTACTGAAACTAATTACATTCCGACTAGTTTCGAAATCAAGTACAGGAAGCAGGGACTTCCGATCTACAGGGCTGTTTACGCTAAATTATAGATTGACCATGTAATTTGCTGTTGTTAAACTCGCGCACTGGATAACATCAAGTGGCTACTCAGCAGGTAGGAACAGGATTCGAAGGACATGCAAAATTGGATTCAAAGTTTGGGATTGATACCATTCTTATTTATTGGAATTGCAATTAGTTTGACTATGGCTGAAGTCAAAGAGATTATTGAAATCTCAAGTTTGGTTGGTATAGAAATTGATCGAACGGAAAACAAAAAGTATAATCTGTTCCCTGAACATAGAGGTTTTCTTCGGGCTGAATTTTTGAAAATTGGAAATCAATATCGTCTTGAAATTACCAACGAAGTCTCGGGTAAACGTATGAGGGAGGAGCGGAACATTTCGGTCGAGCAGTTTGAAATCTACCGTCAAAAAATTGTGGCTGTTGATGAGAAGATTGCTGAAAGCACCGAAGAGAAATGGTCCCTAACGAAAAAACAACAGCAGGGACGCTATTGGACTGTCGCTGCTAGCACTGCCATCGGCAGTTCTCTTTATACCTTTGGAGCTATAAGATTGTTGGGAGCTAAGGGGAAATCTGCAATTGCACTAGGCATGGTGATTCCTGCTACATCCTTTGTGGGATCCCTGGCTATGACACGGACTTATGATCTTGGCTATGGTCGATCACGTCTACTGCGTTGGGGGGCATATGGTGGAATAATGTATGGTTATACTTTACCTAAATTCTTTGAGTCTGGAAACGAGAAGACTTATTTGGTATCCGCTATGGTAGCTGCTCCTATTGGTGCATATACAATCTACAAGCTAAGTCAGCACCACTGGATTGAAAAAGGGGAGAGCAATATGTTGATTAACGGTGGTATGGCTGGAGGACTTTATGGTCTTGCTCTACCATACATCCTGATGGGGAAGCTCTGGAATGACACAGAAATGAGGTTGGAAGTGTGTGATGGCCAATGGGACCTGGAGATGGATAGGGGGAGGTTGGTAGAGTGCCCATATGAGGTAAGCGAAACAAACTGGAATCGTGCCAGAGTCTATGCATCCTCCTGGATGGTTGGCGTTCCACTAGGCGTTTGGTTTACTTCCCGTTACATGGAGAATCGAAATATCAGTCAAGGCCAAGCACTCATGATTTCGCTGGGTGGCGCAACTGGCGCATTGTATGGTGCAGGTATCTTCCATGCTATAGTCGGAGAAGAATACGAACAAGGTCACCTCCTGTTGGCATCCGTTGGTTTGGCCACTGGTGCCTATTTTAGTGACAGAGTGACGGATGGAAATAATTACTCAGTGGGTCGGGGCCGATTAGTTACATTAGGTGGTGGCGTGGGCGCACTGGTCGGATCTATGTTGCTTCAACTTATTGAGCCAGAGGATTCTGATATCGGAAGTAGAGCGTTTGTCACGAGTATTATTGGAGGATCCGCTGCTGGTTTTTGGATTGCCAATCGACTGACACAAAACTGGGGAGAAGAATTCTCATTCAACATTGGAAGTAAAGTCTACTCTCCAAAAGTGTCGATAACTTCGCCCTGGGAGCTGATTTATTACGCTGTTATAGAACGTGACAGGAAATCCGTTTCTCGAAATGTACCACTGAGTATTCTCAGGGTGGCTTTCTAACCCTGTGATTTCTTTCTAGCGTATTTCAAACTAATTTCCTGAATGTCTCGAATCCAGAGTATATAGGCATCCTCGCCGTTATCAGAATAATATTTCTTACGAATGTTGTTGATACGAAATCCAAATTCTCGATACAGTTTTTGCGCAGCAATATTACTTGCTCTGACTTCCAAAAAAACTTTTCTTCCACCTAATATTTTCATTTGATCTAGCGATTTTGCTAACATATACTTAGCCACTCCGAGCCGGCGAAAATCCGGAGAAACCGCTAAGTTTGTGATATGACAATCTCCGTCTACTACCATGAAATTAATATAGGAAATTGGATTGCCTTGATGTTTGCCTACCAAGAAATGCGCATGTGGATACTTGCCACTGATACCCTCACAGAAGGTGCGTTCACTCCAAGGCGAAATAAAAGATTGGTGTTCAATCTGAAGGACGGCGGAGATATCATCTTCAATCATTGAAGTAACCTCAATAGTAATTTCTGGAATTTGGATTTTCAAGGCAGGAATTTCAAGGAAGATCCGCTTAGGTTTTCTGTTGTCAGTTAGATATAGATCTGATCACTCAACATCCTTAGCAATTAGCATTATACAGGAAATTTCACCAATATTGTAATCTTCGTGGTACTAGGTGTTTAACATTAACACATAAAACATAAAAATGGAAAGGAACTTGGATGGAATTTGACTTCATTTTTCAAGGTGGAACGGTTGTTGATGGCACGAAAAAGTGCGAACCATTTGTTGCGGATGTTGGTATTAAGGAGGATAAAATCACGGCGGTTGGTGATTTGTCTGGGGCAAAAGCAGAGAACACAATCAAGCTAAGGAAACAAATCCTCAGTCCCGGGTTTATTGATATTCATGTCCATTCGGAAATTTCGATTTTAAACGGAAGGGATCAGCTCGCTGGGGTATCACAGGGAATAACGACCCAGTTTCTGGCACCGGATGGTTTTGGTTGGGCTTGTCTCGGTCCGCAGAAAGCTAGGGAAATGTGGCATTATACTCAATTCTGTTATGGCGAAACTGCTCCTAGTCTCGACTGGGAAACAGCCCAAGATTATATTGATATGTTTCCAGGAAAAATCCCACTGAATGTGTGTTCGCAAGTACCGCATTGTGTTGTCAGACTAGCTGTGATGGGATGGGAAGGACGAGTTGCTACAGATCAAGAACTCGAAGATATGAAGCGATATACCATCGAATGGATGGAAGCAGGTGCTATTGGTATCTGTCTGGGTCTTGATTATCAACCAAGCGCAAACGCTGACTTGAATGAGCTGGTTGAACTTTGCAAGGTTGTTTCAGGTTACGGTGGGATTTACGCAGCCCATGTCCGATACTCCATATTGGGCCGAAAAAAGGCTTGGGAAGAGACCCTTGAGCTTTCACGCCGATCAGGGATTCCAGTTCATATCTCACACGAAAGAGTAGATGATATATCAATAGATGTTTTGAATCAAGCTGAACGTGATGGGATCGATCTCACATTTGAATCATACCTTTACCCGGCAGGCATGACCCATTTTACCATGCAACTGCCGATGAAAATTCAGGTTGGCGCTCCTCAAGAAGTTCTAGCTAAGCTTCGTCACCAAAGTATCCGTTCAAAATCACTCGCACACTTACGGAAAAATGGCATGACAGGACATGAGGTGATAGGTTATACCAAGTCCGGGCGGTATATCGGCATGACGCTAGTGTCAGCAGCCAAGAGCGTTAGAAAAACTATTGAAGAATTTGCTTACGACCTGATAATTGAAGAGGATGGGGTAGAAACACTTATATTTCCATGGCTGACCCCACATCAGGAGAATGAGGTGATTCTCAACCAAACTGCAGCCCATCCCAAGATGATGATTGCAAGTGATGGAATTTACGAAGTGCCGCATCCGCATCCGCGTGGTTATGGATGTTTTGCTCAAGTACTACGAAAATTCGTCAGGGAAAGAAAAATTATCCCCCTTGAAGAAGCTATATGGAAGATGAGTGGTTTCCCTGCCGAAAGGTTTGGCTTGAAAGACAGAGGCCAGATCGCGGAAGGATTCGGTGCTGATCTGGTTGTGCTTGACCCAGAGACGGTGGCAGATCTGGCAACTTGGGCCGATCCAATACAAACAGCTATTGGAATTGACTACGTTATGGTAAACGGTGAACTGGTGATTTCGGAAGGGGAGACAACAGGAAAATTGCCTGGACGTGTCCTACGACGTTAAATTCGCGGGATCAATCCGTATACTGTCGATCAATCGCGTGTTTGTGATCCATACGGCTATTGCGATTAGAACTTCGCTATTGATGTATTCCTGTGGCTCAAAACTGGTTGTGCAGACGATATTGATGTAATCAATCCGCGTGTATTCTGTAGCTTGGATCATCTTCTCCATTTCAGCCAGAATACGGTTAGAACTACGTTCTCCCTGAGTAATCAGCGTCTTGGCATGTTGTAAGGCACGGAAAAGCACTGTGGAAGATCTACGTTGATCGGGATTCAGATAAGAATTCCTTGAGCTTTTAGCTAATCCATCAGAATCACGCACAATCGGCATCGGCACAACCTCAATGTCGAAATTAAGATCCTGTACCATACGCTGTATGATTGCCAACTGTTGTGCGTCCTTATGACCAAAATACGCGCGATCCGGTTCAACAATGTTAAAGAGCTTAGCAACCACTGTGGCGACGCCGCGAAAAAAGTGTGGACGTGAAATCGCACAGAGATTAGTAGTTAACTGACCGGTAACTTCAACAAAGGTCGAGTTGCTAGAACAGTACATTTCTTTGGTGGAAGGAAAAAATATCAGATCTACCCCTTCATCTTCAAGCAACCGCTGATCTTGTTCAAAATTCTGGGGATAAGTGTCAAAGTCTTCTGAGGGCAAAAATTGCGTTGGGTTGACAAAAACACTGACGACCACAAAATCATTATCGGATCTTGCTTGCCGAACCAGGCTTAGATGTCCTTCATGCAGAAATCCCATTGTCGGTACCAACCCAACGCTTTTTCCCTGACGGTTTTGCAAGCGACATGTCGACCGTGCATCTGCGATCGACTGGACAATCTGTATAGGCATCAGAGTAACCTGAAACTGGCCAGAACAGGATAGTGGTCGGAAGGATAGCAACCAATCTTGTTATCAGTAATGACTGATACTGAACTGACCTTTATCTTTGGATAAAAAAGGATCCAATCAATATGAGCGCTGCCTATGTCCATAAATGGTTCTTCCGCGGCTTGCCCTTTAAACCCATGATAGGTCTTGGCAACATTACCAATCTGTTCTTCCGCCTCCAGCCACGCATCTTGCATCTTACCACGCTGAGTTTCTAGCCTATGATTCCCGGTCAGAAATTTCCATGCAACGCTACCTCGGGTTGCATGGAAATCACCGACCAAAAAAACTGGAAAATTGTGTCCTAAATCGCTGATCCTACGCCAAACAAGCATGGCGCTTTGTTGCCGTGCTTCTTCACTTACATGATCAAAATGTGTGTTGAAAATATAGAATTCTCGATTGTCAACTTTGTTTAGAAATCTGGCCCAGGTAACCATCCTCACACAACTGGTATTCCAAGATCGGCTACCAGGCGAATCTGGTGTTTCAGACAGCCAGAAATTTCCATTATCAAGCACCTTTAATTTTGACGTGTTGGATAAAATTGCGCAATATTCGCTTTGATCTCCATCTCTTGCCAAACCTAGTCTTTCATAATCTGTGGTATTATCAATAATCTCATCAAGCTGGAAATCGAGTCCCTCCTGAGTTCCGATTATGCACGGCTGGTATCTCGTTATGACGTTGAAAAGTATATCTCTTCGGTATTCCCAGCTATTTTCATCGTCCTGTGCCGTTGCATGACGCAAATTGAATGTCATGATTTTTAGAGGAGCCATGTCTGCCTAATAGAATTATTCATCTTGTTCTTTAATATTGGTCATTTTTTCAAATTCAGGGCGGGAAAGTAGCTTTCTGAACCCGGATTCAGCTTTGGCAAGGCGAGCAAACCGGTTCTCACTCTGTATGACCTGTTGTAATAGATCTAGTGCTTCTTCCAACATGTCTTTCCCTGTTAAGATAATAGCAAGATTGTACTGTGCTAATGCATAATTAACGTCAATATCCAGAGCTGCTCGAAGTTCAGTTTCAGCGTCGCCGTAATTATTAATGATATAAAGACTCCGTCCGAGATGTGTATGAAGAAGGGCAGAATCAGGTTTAATCTTCAATGCCTTCCGGTAGTTAACGATTGCTCTTTCATGCCGACTACAACGATTAAAGGCCTGCGCAAGTTGAAAATAGTGATCCCAAACATCAGGAGAGATTCGTATCGTTCCTTCGTGAAGCTTAATTGCCTCATCAAATTGGCGTTGATCAAGATGCAACTGGGCGAGTTGATTGCGCGCAAGTATGAAATTTTTATCAATTCTTAGCACTTCTGTATAAGCTGAAATTGCGTCGCTGTAACGATTTCTGCGTTGATGTAGTTTTCCAAGATTAGCATGTGCTATTGCGTATTGAGGTTGACATACTATTGCCTCTTCATAATATTCAAGTGCGGTTTGATCCCTCTTAATTTTTTCGTGTATAATTCCAAGTATGTTCAGTGTCCTGTGATCATCCGGTTCGATTTCAACCACTTTTTTGTAGTGTTTAATTGATT
This sequence comes from Candidatus Poribacteria bacterium, assembly GCA_012963885.1. GTDB lineage: Bacteria > Poribacteria > WGA-4E > WGA-4E > UBA9662 > UBA9662. The sequence goes on from DTUY01000301.1 coordinate 34,033, forward strand.
GAATAGGATGTTCTAATCTTCGATAAAGCCAGCCGAGGTTGCGTTGTGCTTCAAGTAAGCTGGGATCAATTTTAATTGCTTGTACATAAGCCTGAATTGATTCTTTATACTTCTCTTGCTTGCGATACAAATTTGCACGCCACATATGGTCCTTTAACTCTTTTTTCTTTGAAAAGAAACTGAAAAGACCCATTTATCATTCTCTCTCGTCTTCATTGCCTGCGATTAACTGATCAAACTCAGGTCGCTGATGCAGTTTTTGCAAGTTCGTATCCGATTTTGCGGACTTAGCAACCCCTGGTTCGTTTTGTATGGCTTGCTGTAGAAGTTCCATCGCTTCATCCAACTGATCTCTCGCTGTTAAAATGACGGCAAGTTGATACTGCGCAGGCGCATAATTTGCGTTGATATTTAGCGCAGTATTGAGTTCAGTTTCTGCTTCATCATATTTCTCTACAAGACCGTAACTTCTTCCCAAGTGTGTGAGAATGACTACCGAATCAGAATCGATTTTCAACGCCTTTTGATAGTTGCTGATTGCTCTTTCGTGTCTGCCAGTTCGATTAAACGCTAGCGCCAGTTGAAGATAGTGTTCCGACTCTGGTGCAATTCGCACCGTTCCTTCGTAAAGCTGAATTGCCTTGTCAAATTCACTTCGACTAAGGTGTGCCTGTGCCTGCAAATTTCTTACGAGTATGAAAGTTTGCTCGATCTTTAATGCTGATTCGTAACAATCAATTGCTTCTCGTATACGGCTGTTTTTGCTGTTATGGTATAGCACGCCTAAGTTGGCATAAGCAATAGCAAAGTTAGGTTCCAGTTCAATCGCTTTTTCATAATGTTCGATGGCTTCTTTTTCCTTATTAATTTTACCGTATAATAAACCAAGCCGGTTATGCGTTTGATAATCTTCAGGTTCAAGACTGACAACTCGAATGTATTGTCTAATCGCTTCAGAATAGCGCTCTAATTTGCGATAGATCCATGCCAAGTTACGCCGAGGTTCCACCAAATCACCATCGAGGGCAAGTGCCTGCAAATAGGCTTTAATTGCCTCCGGATATTTTTCTTGCTTGCGGAAAAGATTAGCTCGCCAAATGTGGTCCTTTAACTCCTTCTTTTTTGAGAAGAAATCAAATACAAAAACCAATATGGCTATTAATAGAAGCACCACCCCAAAAATTAAGGATGCTATACCTTCAAATCCCACTTTTCAGTTCCTACATATCATCCGCATATCTAAATGCATACGGCATTATTTGGGTTTTGCTAACCAGTAAAGAAGTTCTTATCAAACTAAGAAACGAATTATAATTGCGGCTTCGTTTCATCAGTATAAATACTATCAAACATTATATGGTAGAATGATAATGAGAGTCCACGTTTTTTGTCGATATTAAGGGTAATTAATTTGGCAATCGACTTGATCATGGAAACAAAACGCCTGATTTTATTTGATTGGTGATTCCAGAGACGCAGTCGAAATTGTAATTCGGTCAGAATAGATTATCCGGAATATATCATTGCGGTGGTGTCAAGGGTGGGAAAACCAACATGGAGAAATCCCTTTGATGCACTATCCCAAGCGTGGATGGGAATTCCCTAGTGGGCAAGTTGAATAGGAAAAGGATTTAATTTCAGCTTGACACGCGAGATTAAAGAGGAAACTGGTATCATTCCAAAGTTGAATATTTAGTGGGTGTTTCTGCAGATTTGAAGAAACCGATGAAAGTAATATTTGGGTTCTTGTGTAACTGGACTTTTGGTAAACCTGTAGCTAGTAGCGAGAGCCTAGAAAGCAAATTGGCTGAACATACTCAAGTTAATGACCTAATAATCTCTCCACCGATTGGGAATATACTCAAGTATTCCGGGCAAGTAGCATACCATGTATATTTAACGGAACCCTATTAAGTCTACCAAGAAATTTTTCTATGAAACGTGACATGCCAAACAAAATCGTTGGCAGAAATTCGGTACTCGCGCTTCTACAAAATTCTGATAGCAACATTGAACAGATTTTGATAGTTAAAGAAACTAACCATAACCGCCTTCGTCAAATCCAAGCGATTGCTGAAAAAAGGAAAATTCGAGTGAATCATGTCCACCGTCGAGAACTAGATCAGATTGCAGGTCAGATCCCTCATCAAGGTGTGATTGCTATTACTAGATCTACACGTTACGCTACACTTGATGAAATTCTTGATCAGGCCAAAGATCCAAGGCTATTGATTATGCTTGATGAGGTGCAAGATCCACGAAATCTCGGTGCCATTATTCGTACGGCTGATGCGGTGAATGCTGATGGTGTAATTATTCCGGAAAAGCGTTCTGCCAGCTTGACAGCGGCCGCACACAAAGCTTCAGCGGGAAGTGCAGAAAATGTACCTATTGCGCAAGTTAAGAACTTAGTTCGAACAATCAAACATCTTAAAGATGTCGGATATTGGGTTATTGGCACGAATCAAGAAGCGGCAACAATGTACACCCAAGTAGATTTTTTCTCGTCAATCTGTCTCGTTTTCGGTGGCGAGCAGAAAGGAATGCGCGGGCTTGTGCGGAAAAATTGTGATTTGATTGTCAGTATTCCAATGCTTGGTGAGCTGTCATCACTCAATGTGTCGGTGGCTGCGGGGGTGTTGATGTATGAAGTAATCCGGCAAAGATCCGGTAATTAAATAAGTATCTTTTATAGTAGTAATTCGATCATAACAATTAATTCTTGAACAGCTGTTGGAAGACTATCGTACATGTTAGACCTCTCCCTTTTAGGCTAATGTGACACGCATAACCAACAATAAAAATGATCCAGTATGGAGATTTGAACGTACTTACCGGCTCTAATAAGTTGCTCTATAGCATGGATATCTTCTTGACTTGAGCTAAGATCGCTTGAAGAATAGCCGACGCTACTGCTTCCTGAATGGCAAAACGGAATGCCTCAATCAGATAAACAAGAGGTATTTAAACTATCCTCAAAGATGTTGCGTTGGTTCATTACAGAATTCTTCGCATACAAACACAGGATCTGTAACTCCTCCGTAGGTTTCGAAGTGACGACATCATTATTAATGTAACGTGAGTTTGACGTAAGGAATTAACCAATGACAGTGGGTAATTCACTCAACTGAGGTAAACTGAGATTGAGCGAAGGTTTTTTCTCCTGGTAGGTATAAGCAATCAATGCGCTGACGACATTGAGCAGAAAGTTGACCCCACTGCCATGGCGAGTATCTTCGACTTGAGAGATGTTCTTCAGTTGGTCGTAAATGGTTTCAATGATCGCTCGCTTACGCAACATCAACTTGTCGAAGACATCCATCAGCTGGTTTTTCATGTTTTTTCTTATCTGGGTTACAAGCTGGACACCATCGGCAAATAAAAGGTCAAAGAGTTTCTGTGAGATATAGCCTTTATCGCCAGACAACTTACCGAACAACTCCTTGACCATCTGTGGCACTGGGGTTCTATCATCGACATTGCTAGCTGTCAGCTGAATCGCCAGCAATTGGTTTTCATCATTGGTCATCAGATGAAGGCCATCAGATGAAGTTTGAAACCATGGAACCAACCAACGGAGTTCTTCCTCTGTTTAGCTGTCTTGGCCAAGACGCGATGGTAGGGAATTCTTCGATTGTGACAGACGGCAAGCGGCATGGAGTCGATAAACGAAATCCCAGTACAACTCCCCTTTTGGCTCTGCAGAAGGCGCATAATGGTAACAAAGCATCAGCCATCAACTGCACAAACCGATTGTAGCTGACTAATTAAGGGGATACCCAGCGCAAATACCGGCAGACGTACTGGTTGTAGTAATGCTTGAAGGGACGATAGTCAGAAGGATGAAACTGGACAATGAAGGTCATGACTTGACTCAGAGCCAGTGTACTTCTTCTTCTCTGCCCCTTTCTGTTTCCCATTAGAGAGCAGATGATGATTGAGTATCGACTCAAAGTCCTGGCAAAAGTTATCAATCTGGCAGAAGAGTGGTACAATAGGTATTGGAACTCCTTTCAGTTTTTCAACTGAGTGATTCACAGTATGATAGCGGAAGGTGTTCCTACTCTGTTATATCAAACTCACGTTAAGTAAAATAAAATAGTCAAGATAAGGAATGCGTTTCATGGACGAATTCCAACAAAATGGCACGCCTCATATCATAGCCATGGTGGTAACGATTCTCCTACCGGTGATCCTATCGGTTTCAGTCAGAAAGGCCAAATCGGAGAAGCTAACTCAAAGCATTTGTTACCTGTTGGCTGCCGTATTAATCGTCAACGAAATTATTATCTGGATTTACCGGATAATGGATGAAGGGGCCAGGATGTTTATCCAAGAGGGCCTGCCGTTAGAGATATGCGGTCTTGCTGTTTTTATGACGGTCTTTGTCTTGATCAAACGAAATCAGTATGTTTACGAAACTGCTTATCTCTGGGGAATGGCTGGTACACTTCAAGCCATTATCTCTCCAGAAATCACCGGCGGATCAATCCCTCACCAACCAGGATTTCCACACTACCTTTTTTTTCAGTATTTTGTTGGTCATAGCGGAATCGTAGGTGGTATTTTATTTGCTACGTGGGGATTAAAGATGAGACCTTCAGCACATTCTATTTTGCGGACATTTGTAATTACCAATTTGTATATGGTGTGTATTCTCGGTGTGAACGTGCTCTTTAACTACATATTCATGCATGAACTTCGGCCAGTAGAGGGTGGAAGTAATTACCTCTTCCTTTGCAGAAAGCCAGAAACCAACAGTGTCTTCCTGTTTCTAGATTGGCCTTATTACCTTCTATTCTTTGAGGTACTTGGTTTAGCTTTTTTCTTTATATTGTATGCGCCATTCTTCATCTCAGATGTTATTAAGAACGGACGAGAGAATAAATTGATAGCAGGTAGTGATTAGGTCAACCCCACTTGGCTAATTGTGATTGAACTTGTCTCATAAATTAAATATCTTCTTCGTCATCTTCATGTTTGTCATCGTGCTTAAATCTGCCAAATAATTTGGAGAAAAAAGTTTTGGGTTCAGGGAACTTACAATTTGCCAGATTTGACGCTAGTTCCCACTGCGCTTCTTCCACAATGGCACCGGTTAAATCGGCATCACTTAAATTTGCGTTGGCCAAAATAGCATTAGTTAAGTCTGCTTCTCTTAAATCTGCGTTGGTCAAATCTGCGTCTGTAAAATCAACGTCGGCCAGATTTGCCCCGCGCAAATTAACACTGATCACCTCGGTTCCGACTAGTTTAGCTCCAGACAGTTCCACACGTCGCATATTTGATCTTGTTAGCCTTCCATTTGTCAAATCCACTCCTGACATGTCGGCTTCAACTAAATAGGTATCCGCCAGATCGCACTCAGCTAAATTCGCGCGACCTAGTCTGGAATTACTCAGTTCCGCACTACGGAGATCGGCCTTACTTAAATCAGCTCCTCCTAGATCGGCACCTGTCAGGTCTGTTTTAGACAAGCTTTTCCCGCTTAATTTAGCCCCAGCTGTAATGAACAAGGACGTCGTTGCCAAAGTGACTAAATCTTCGTCGTCGACTTGGTCTTTTATCTCAATTATTTCCTTATCTTCATCGGCTTGATTTGGCATTTGAAAAAGCTCATATAAATCCGCCGTTCGGGCAGCGTCAACACTACCTTGTGCCATTGATCGGTAAATCAGGATTTCGTTGTATTCGTCCCCTTCCAAGACAGAAACGTGCATCGTAACTTCATTATCTTTATTGACATTTGGAAATTTATAATCCCCACTAACAGAGGTAGATGAATTCTTCTCAATGATGGTTCGCTGAGACAAAGTCGTTTCTCTATTATCCCGACTGTTATGATAACTATAGGCGTAAGCATAGCATTCGTTACCATCAAGGTGGCCGTATATTGTAGTATCTACATTCCCTTGATATGTTCCATTCATTGTCAGTCGATCCATCTCCCGAAGTTCGTCTTTATGACCTTCACTGAAATCGAAGTTATCTGGAACCTTGGTGGTGGAATCATAGATAGTTCCTTTCAAAAACACCTGATTCATATTCGCACCTTCTAAAATTGTTCCTCGCAAATTTGCACCCGCCAAATTTACGCTAACAAGATCCGCGTCGGTCAAATTGGCCCCACGCAAATTTGTGCGTCTCATCTTGGCTCCATGTAACTTTGCGTTAACCATCTCTGCAACAATAAAAATTGTTCCAGTCAAATCAGCCCCCTCTAAGCTCGCGTCCGTCAAATTGGCTTCGCGGAAATTGGCGCGACTAAGATTCGCTTCTGATAAGTTGGCTTCTGTTAGATCCACGCTCATTAGAATTGAGTCCGACAAGTTGGCACCTGTCAGATTTGACTTTATCATAATCGCGTTGGTCAAATTCTCCCCGTGAATATTCGCTCCTGACAGATCAGCTTCTGTTAGGTCAACACCGATTAATCTGGTATCCTCCAGATTGGCATTGTGCAAGATAGCGTTTCTTAAATTAGCGTGGTTTAAATTTGCTTCTGACAAATTAACATCAGTTAAATTTGCTCCTTGCAAATTAGCATCACGCAGATTTGCTTCTGACAAGTCGATTCCGTGAAAATCAACGCCATGTAAATCTATGCCAGGTTTTATGTTATATTCTTTGTCATCGATTACCTTTTTCATTAAAATAACTCCTGTATTGTAATGAGATTATTCTTCTTCTAAAAATGGATTAGTATTGGTTTCTCCCAAAATTCTTAAAGAAAACATAATGTTGTCATATCAAGCTGGCTCAATGTGAGATTCCCAACTCATGCATCCGCTTATGAATTGTCTCGATTGCTTCCATGAATGGCCGTTCTAAGAATGCTTGGTGATCTGTTTCTCCGTGGTGATGTGTTACAGATTCAGATTTATAGTGACGTGCCGTCGTACGGATGTAAGATAACCCCCCTTCGGCCAGCGTCAGCATATAATTTGCGGTTTCAGGATCAAACATCCACCATGTCTCGCCTACCGCAATGTAGATTGGTGACGTGTGTGCGATAATACCGCGTCGCCATCCGTCGTGATGAAGGGTTGGTTGTACGTATTTCGGCCCACCACAACGTGCGATAATCCACGAATGACGATCTACATGCAACTTAGTTTTTAGTTGGAGAGCTTTTGCACCTTCTCCCTCTTCAGTTGAAGCTACAACCTGCCCGTTTTTGACTATCTCTAGAGTATGAATTGGGAAAATTGAATCACATGAAGCTTCAATCTCAACCATACCTCCATTACCTGGAAGATTGACAGTTGATCCAATTGGCTGCCCATCCGTTGTTAGACGAATGATCGGCCCACCACTTAAAAATGTGTTACCTGCTTTTAGATGCTTACACCAGTTATCATAGTTAAATTCTTCATCATCAGGAATGTGGACATAGGTCCGATACAGCCCGACGGGAACATCACTTGTCATTTTGTCTGTACCACCTACAAGAGGAAGTTTGTAGCCACAATTCAAATAGCGATAATATTCATTATGTCCATAGATTGCGTGTGTCAGGTATTCAACGGCATCAACTCGGCCAGTCGCGATCAGGGTTGCAGGTTCACAATTTGGATTGGGGATGTGGGGCAGGATAACTGTCCCACCTTGACTGTGACATGCGTCTGCCCAATGTGAAAGTGTTGTCTCAAGGTTGCCACCATGCTCTGCTTCATTAGATCCCCCTGAGCACCATGGATCTACAGGGTGTTTCAGACCCAGCAGCGTCAGGTGGCCAAGAACGTGTTGTCGATTCTCCTGTGTTGCATAAACGATGCTCTGGCCATTGTGGGCGACCGAGGGTTGACCGATAAACTCTTCAGTATTGGTAAACAGGTGCCCCCACTGTGAAAGGAGTAAATTGACCACATCCAGATCTTCACCCTGTGCTTCGGTATGCGCACCCTGTGTTGAAAGAAAATGAACGTGCGTATCACCGCTGAAATATCGCTCGTTTTTCATATCGCACCAGCGCTTGATCCGAAGTGACAGGTTACGTTGCCCCGGTTCGATGCTCACTTTTGTGCGAATCGGTTCATACTCAAAACCACGTGCAACATCGACAATCACCTCACCACGTGGTAACCAACCTTGGCAAGTGCCATCAATATAAGCGTAACTCAGTTGACCAAGCCGAACATCACCACCATTATCAATATGCCATGTACCCATATCGGAATTGACATGTGAGTGGTATCCATGAGGTGCATATGGAATCCCCTTGACTGATCGGAAGTGGATACGACATGGAATAGGTTTGCCTGTATCATCATCTACAACGGTTGTATGAACCCAATTTCGACCACTATCGACAATTTCGGCCTTTATACGAGCGTTTGTTACTTGTCCTTTTTGTTCAAGTTCACCCCATTTGACCTGCCCTAATAACTCACCATGGTTCTTAACCGTAATAGTGGCAGATGATGTTGCTGAAATTTCAACGTAGCTGGGACTACTTTTCTGGTTCTGCTCCTCGCCCCAACCTTTATGCGGACTGTTCATGTAATTTTCTTCAGATCTATCAGGTAACGGATAAGGGTAGGTTGCAATGCCACGATCAACTTCAATCTCCATGGCAAAGGAGTTGGCTGCATCTTCTGCATCCGGCAAGGAAATCATAACTTCAGATCGAGCCGACCGAGGAATTGGATCTTCGTCAAGATGACCGAGGGTAATGGCTGATATCATGAATTTTTGATCCAGTGTTTCAATCTCGATTGAAACAATTTCCCGATCGGGATCTGGATTCTCCCATATCCAAAGATAGTAATCTTGGGCATTGCCTGCACTAGTTTCAGTTTGGCGATTACCAGTAGATTCCCACGCCCCCTCATAACGAGAATACAAACTATCTTTTCGATCCGGCCAGGCGGCAAAGGGCTTCTGTCCCCAGCCCGTTGGGATAACGTTAATTTCGAACCGTTCACGAATTGGGACTACGGTTTGCTTATCATTGGCATAACGAAATATGTAGTTGGCGATCACCCTGCCGACCGGATCACCTTCCAAAACACGAGATTCGAGCAGACGATGGGCAACAATTATTCGGTATGCTGTTGTTTGTATTGGAATTGAAACGGTATCGGCATCCGTGCCAAATTCGATAAAGCACCGTTCGGGATCGGATCCGATTTCAAAAGGCAAACCATGATATAACTGCGACCCAATATTAGGATAAGTCCCTAATATTTTGGTACTGGCGTTGTAAAATGATGTGAGGTCCAAAGGCTGATAATCCAGTTTCATGTCTATATTCCTTCGATGATGTTCAAGTTAACGCCGTTGTGCAATTTCAACTAATGTATCGCCGAATATTTTGAATTTGTGTGTGTCGACTCGTTCGACATCAGGTTGTTTTGCTTTTGATGCTATATGATCTGCATCCAAAAGCTCGGTAACAAATTCGTATGGAGGGTCTATAGTAAATGGCTGAATTGTGCTAACCTTTTTCATCGCCTCCCGACCAACTTCCTGATGAAGTTGCCTAGATTTCAAGGGGGTGAGTGAGATAGCGCTGGTTTGAGACAGTCCAACTTTTGTTTCCACTGCAACAATGTTGGGCACATAGCCTTGCATCTCAGTGACCGCGGTGTCATCTCCGCTGATAAAAACAGTTGGAATACCAAACGAACCTGCCAGTGCAGCATTGAAGCCAATTTCACCGATCAGGTTTCCATTGAGCCAGCAATTTGCGATGGTCCGAGAACTCCAACTGTGACAGAGTACACCCCGTTCCGTGTTTGCCATTGAATGATGGCCGTAGAGGAAGAAGGCGTCGAATGACTCATCCAATCCCCATGGTGCAGCTAACGGGCGACCAATAACCATCTTTGCTTCGCAGTGCATCAGTTCGTAATCAATTCCACCTGGTCCATGACCATCCAGAAACCACACTTCGGAGGCACCACCTTCCAAGACTCCATCTATCAGCGAGTTAATTTCTAGAGTAGCCAGTTGTTTTGCTTGCTCATAGTATTTGGCATCACTGTAGGTTTGCAATTGAAAGTCAACAATACCTGCAGTACCTTCAAGATCTCCTAGGATAAACACGTTCATGCGATGATCCTATAATTCACGAATTTCCACCTCCAAATTATCAAGATCAACAATTGCCACGGTTGATTTACCGGTAACCCAACCCCCAACCTCTCCCGGATTCAAGATCAGGGATTTCTCCTGTCGAGCGTCGATCTGATGCGTATGTCCGTAAATCACAATATCATACTCACCGCTTTGGGCAATTGCTTCAGCTAACTCCGGATAATGCATGGCACAGATCTTTCGGCTTCCTACTTCAACTTCTGCTAGATTGTTATGCACTTCTCCCAATGATTCAAAACGTTTGGCCACACCAATACGCTCACCATCATTGTTACCAAAAACACCGATGACTTTACAATTCAGATCTGACATGGCAGCAACCGCAAAAGGAGCGATGAAATCTCCTGCGTGAATTACCAATTCAACCCCTTCTACATTAAATAGGTCAACAGCCATTTTAATCATGTTTACGTTATCATGGCTATCCGAAAACACACCAATTTTCACTTTTCACCTCCTGGAGGACGAAGACCTAGCCTGATTGCGTCTTCAGAGTTCATAACACAGCGAAACCCAACGGTTGTGTATTTTTGCTTTGGACTGCTGGCATTTCGAACGGCGCATCGCTGATCATCTAAAGCTCGCATCCAAGAACCACCGCGCATTGACCGGAATTTGCCTTCAAATCTTTGAGGTTGCTGTTCATTACCGATCTTTTTGAGTAATTGTGAATCATACCAGTTAGCGCACCATTCCATTACGTTACCTGCCATATCATGGACACCATAAGGTGAACTCCCTGCCGGATAGCTTCCTACAGGTTGCATGCTTTTTAGACCTTCATAATCAAATTTGGCAATACGACTCTTGCCTTTGGCACTAATGAACTTGTCAATCAAGGGAAAACTGTCTGGTAACTCTTTTTGATAGGTTTTGGCCCAGGTTACATATCTATTGTATGTAGGTAGAGGTTGCCCAGCAAGCCGTTCAGCGTTATTACATTTTCGTCCATCCCATTCATCTCCCCATGGATAAATACGTCCGTCAGTACCACGAGCGGCCTTTTCCCATTCCGCCTCGGTTGGAAGACGAAGACCAGCCCATCTAGCGTATGCGGATGTATCCTCCCAACTAACTAGAACAACTGGATAGTCACCACGTCCTTCCGGATATTTTTGGTTGACCCAGTTGAACTGTGCAAAGAACTCCATTCCTCCACTGACCATTTTCTTCCAACTTGAAAATCCCTTGTTTCTTGCCAGTGCCAACTGGAAATCCTCTACTGAAAGTTCAGCCCTTTGAACTTTTCTATCGGATGCCTCAGCCAAGTGAGGTAAGTTCTTTTTGAGAAGTTGTATAGCAAAATCGACATTCGCCTGGTGTCCTTGAATCAGCTCATGAACTTCTCTGTCATAGTAGTAGAATGGGTCCTCAACAAACGGCACGCGGTGTCCCGTTTGCTTGGTGAACTTGTAATACTGCGCGTTAGTTACTTCATACTTATCAATGTAGAACCCTTTTACCTTTATCGTCTTCTGCGGCATTTCATGCTCGTAATAGGCCAGATTTGGCCGAAAACTTTCATGCATTTTAGTAATTTCTCTCTTGCTTGATCCCATAATGAAATCTCCATCAGGCATATATACCATTCGGTGTCCATCTTCAGTCCGGATCTCGTGTGTCTTGTAAATTTTAGTAACAATTAAAGGATTCTGTTTTTGTAGAAATAACACCGCAGCAATTGCGACAAGAGCAATGACCAAAATAAGGAGTATAACTCGTAAGATGCGACTTACTACCAGAGACTTTTTGTTTGTCGGCATAAGAGAACTATCAGCACTAACAATAAGATGATAAAAAATATGAAAAATGCTGTTACTAAGAGCCTAAACTGTAACGGTTTTTCGTGTGTCAGGAAACGGTTACAGTGGGAGGGTTAATAAAATCGTGATATTTGGTCTTTATATTGGCATCGGTTGCGCTTCCTGAGTGGATATAAACACGGAAACGAAAGTTCATCTGCTCACTCTGTTTAAGAGTGTACGACCCATCTCTATTTTTATCACCTTCAAAAGTTCCCGAACCAAATATGTTGGTTCCCATTAAACCATAGTTTCGAACGTGCCAGTAGGTTGGATACCGCGGATTTTTAATATGATCTAGTACGGCAACACCCATATGTGTCCCGTCGACGAAACCAGAATAATCACACCAGGCCGCACGCTTACCCCAAGTTTCGCCTTCATTAATTCCACCAAACGAGTTTTCAATTGTACCGCTTGCAGAGGCATTCATCTGCGGATTGACACGAACAGTGATTATACCTCCTTCTTTGGTGTCGCCAAAAAACACGTCACCTGAATCAGCGATGAGTGTCAGGTCTAAATCTATGATCTGTCCTGTTTCAGGTAATCCATAGACACGGAAATTCTGAATATCAGACATTAGTTTGTCGCCATCAGCATTAACCCATTTATTATTCGTGTGTATTCGGCCAACAATAGGACCATCCGACTTTTCAGTAAATTTCTGATGTAGTATTCGTCCTGAATTTTTTCCTTCTGCCCAAACATCAACATGGTTTACTTCACCATAAGCAACATAGAGCGATCGATGGTGTACATGATCAGCTGATTCTCCACTTGTTTCTCCTCTTGTAATTTGGCGGCCTTCAGGGCCAAGTACCGGGAAAAAGTAAGGACGGTGTTGATCCATTGCATAGCGAAAAGTTGTAAAGTCACGATGACCAATCCGGATATCAATCGCATCTTCCCGCTCGTTAAAACTGACATGCGTTGTGCTTTCAATACTTCCTTCTGATAGAGTATAATTGCTTTGATTATGGGCTTTAAGATTATTTAAAATCCAGCTTAGTGTTTTACCTTCAAGTTGGGCAGGTATCGTGTCACCATTTTTCGTGTCTACTAACTTTACCGATTCAAACCCTAAATCTTCGTCTAGGTTGACTGAAATAGGGCAACCGTCCCTGTCGTGCTCACCAGCATCTACTGAAACCGCATACCGTGCCGCCATAAAGAGATCCATCCTTTAGACTAGTTAAATATCCTTAATATTATATCACACTGGGATATTTAACTTCAGTAAAAAAGGTTCTCCCATCCTGACTCAATTGCTGAAGAATCAATCAATTTCCAAATAGGATTTCCTCAATACTATTTGTTGTATTTCAGAGTTATACCTTCAGTGCGATTTAGCCTGAATTGCCAGGAGAACTGCAGCGCGCTTACCAATGCGAGCATAGACTTTTATCAACGGTGTGAATATGATAAGGTTAGTGCATCACGAATCTATGCTTGGTTTGCGTATGGTATTCAAGCGCAAAATTAACCGGTTGCATGGCGTGGGTCTTTGACCCGCCATAGCAATAGTCCAACAATTAATAGTAGTAGAATACAAGAGGCGAAAACGATTCGATAACCGGTCCAATGATAACTGGTCCAATTGATAAACAACCTGGATATCAACAACAGTATAAAAAGGAGCAATGATAGAACCTCTTAGTGCCGTATAGGTTGGCATCTTGTCGGCATTGGCGAACTCTAACGTAAAGTTAAAACTTTGGATATCAAGACAACAAGTAGAAAAACTGATCAGCACGCAAGGGACATAAAGCAAGCTAATCGAAGTTATTTGTATTATAAGCAAAGTTACGGCGATAGTGAGTCCTACACAGATCAGCAGAATATAACGGATTCCTCGCTTATCTGCAACGTACCTCCAAACAAATTACCCGCAGTTACCCCTGCAGCAAAGACAGTATTTAACCGAGCCAGTTGTGATGCAGAACCACCAATCTCATCCATGCCGTAGGCAGTTAGACAGCTGACAATCACAGAAAATGCTGAAATACAGACTTGACTGCAGATGAAAGTCCGAAAGTTATGATCTGTGCGAAAGACAGCCCAAGTTTCCTCAAAATACTGTTTTAAGCCTATTGTTTGATTTGTAGGTGAAGGCGGTTCATGGATAAAAAAACATGGGAATCAGTGTTAGGAATAGGACACTGAAACCAGTGGTGAAACAAAGAGCCTATCCCACTAACCTCTGTATCCACATGAAAGTAATGGCAAGAGACAAGAATGCATCAAAACAATGGGCGAATCTCTCCCACTGAATAGTCAGGCGTCGAAACTTTCTCTGTAACCAAGCAAAGGTTCTTTCTACTTGAAGCCGAGGGGGTACTCTTCTCAACAGGTCTACCTGATTTGACTTTTGCATTCCTACGCTGGGCAATCTGGGCTTGAATCCCTTTTCTCCGAAGACTTTCTCGTAGGACTTGAGAATCATATCCTTTATCAGCGGCGATACGTTTCACACGTTTGGTAGGACGACCCGGTTTCCCTGTTTGCACCTTTAACTTGTTCTAGAAGTGTGTTTATTTGTGCGGGTTGGTCTCCATTTGCAGGAGTTGTACCTGCAGATAAAGGCATCCCTTCTCCATCAACTCGCATATGAATCAGTATCCCTTTGCCTTTATAGCCATGTGACTATAGTTCCGCCACCTTTACTAGGGGAAAAAGAAGCGTCGATGGCGCTACAATCCCATCCAATCAATCCTCTATTCTGGGCCATCCCCAAAATCCTGGACTGGAGTTGTTCCATCGTCCCATCCTCGTACCAACGCTGGAGCCACCGATGAGCTGAACTCTTGGAAGACCATGGTGGACCTTTTGAGAGATCACACCAACGACAACCTGTCAACAAGATGTACAACAAAGAATTGACAACTCGACGTGGGGCTGCTCGAGGCCTGCCACCGTCCGCTTTTGGGGAAGGGGAAAGAGATTCGAAAACAGTTTCCATTCCAAATGGTTGAGACCTTCAAATCGACTAGCCATGATTAGATTCCTCCAAAGATAATCAGGAATCTAACACTAATGTCAAGTTAGTGGGATAGGTTCATATCGTTAACTTGATGAATGCAATTCCAATCATGTATTTAAAAAGGAGATTGAAGGACGAATAGTGCTGGACCTTAGCAAATTAGTTGGGCTTGGCTTATATTTTGTTGAAGATAAATAAATTTACATTTGTTGTCATTCTAAATATTAGGATTTATTCTATCGGTAACTTGCAATTGCTGAAGTGTTCCTGCAACTAACAAACAACCTTTGGTGCTTAAGTCCGATGCCGTGTTTCTGCTGATGAGCTGGTCGCACGTCGTCGATTTCTATATGCTGACAAAGCTGTTAGCGGAGGGACGTTTCAAAGCAGGAATCGAAGAGGCTTGGATTTGAACTGATCCTGCTGATGCGTTGTATGCTTGATTTGCCACTTACCTGATAGCCACGGTGGTACAAGCGTCAGAAACTTATCCGACACAAAAGGATAGCTTCCAAAACAGCGTAATCTCTAATTACATCCCACCATCCAGAAGGGTATAGCCTGAGATGGATGGGGCGGTCACCGGCAAACCCGCTCTTTACCCCAATGCGCCAATCATGATAGAATGCCTAAGAAAGTCCAGCAACTTGAGGCTCAGAAGGCAACTGATATGGTTGACGTAGAAATCATCATGGCCGTTTACGAGTCAGTCGAAATGCACAAAGTGGTTCAGATGCCGGTCCGAACCTACTGTTCCCTCCTCGAATTAATATAACGGAGATCTACCTGTTGAATGCCTGGACGTTATGATATTCGGTCATTCCTTCTCCACGGTGAAGAGATGTAGATCTACCAACCCATTTTGTCAGTTTGGGTGGGTTTCGAGGTAAACAGCTCACTTGGTCGAGCTGTCGGTGATAGCTCTGGTGCTATTGTGGTGGGATTTCTTCAGGTGAGCAGGTCAAAACTCGGTCGGTCTTTTAATCGAACTTTTGTGGAATGAAAGAGATCAAGCTGATACTGATAATCCTGATCGTTGACAGGAGATGCTAAAGAAGTGGTAGTTGAAAGTACAAAGAAACTGAAGAGTATCCGGTAGAGATGTTGTTGCGAGAGGGCGGCTCGGTTGCTTATTCGGTCTAACTCTAAACTAATTTATGACGGTGATAAAAAATTGATGCAATTCACTTGTCAAAACGGATGGATGGGTTCTCTGGTTGGCTTAGCCATTGGTGACCAGCTCGGTTGCCCACTAGAAGGGAAACCACCAGGCACTTTTGAACAGATCACAGATATGCTCCCAGATAGCTTTTGGACCGATGATACGGCTCAGGCACTCTGTTTGGCCGATAGCCTGATTTCCATTCGAGGACTAGACCACACAGACCAGTTGCAGCGTTATGTCAGGTGGCTGTTCGAAGGCTATATGAGCAGTCAAGATGTAGCTTACGGATGTGGCCAAACCGCACGTCAAGCGATTACGGCCTTTCGAGGCAATGGAACACCTGCTCCAGTCGAAGCCGCAACCAGCAATGGTGCATTGATGCGATTGGCTCCTATTCCCCTTTTTTATGCTCAAAATTTGGCAACGGCTATCCAGATGGCTGGTGAAAGTGCAACCGCTACCCACAGCAACCCGATTTGCGTTGAGGCTTGTCGTCTCTATGCTTCCATGATCGTCAAAGCGGTGAATGGAGCTTCGAAATCAGGAATTTTGGATTATCAAGCTGATCTTTGGCAAGGACAACCGTTAACCTCTTCCGTCGATCAAGTGGCACAAGGGTCGTATCGACAAAAAGAACCGCCGCAAATTAGAGGCACGATCCACATTGTAGAGGTGATGGAGGCAGCTTTGTGGGCCTTTGATCAAAGTTCATCTTTCGCCGAAGGCGCGTTGCTGGCGGTCAATTTGGGTGACGATGCAGACACCACTGGTGCCATTTTCGGTCAACTTGGCGGAGCCTACTACGGCTATAACGGTATACCAAACCACTGGAAGGAACAACTGGTTGATCGTGCCTTGATCGAATATCTGGCTCAAAAGCTATTTGAATTTCGTCAACAACCGGAAAGTTAAGTGCGCTTTCGGATGCAGTTTCTGGCGATGGGATTCTGGTTAATACGATCTGTCCGGGATTGGCTATATCTTCCAGCTAGAAGCTAAAATCCTGACTGAGAGACGGGTTGGTCATCTGTCTCTCAGTTTATTGTGTGCCCGCCCGATTTGTCAGAACCAATTGCTAACAGTGAACCCACCCTTTACCCTGATACGGCAATCATGATACAATTCTAAGGCAAGTTCTATAACTTGTGGCCCAGTAGGTTCTTGAATTCTAACCCTGATCCCCAGGGCAAGGTGAGATGTGATGAAACTGATTAGCAAGTACAAGGTCCTTTTTACCAGTTTGCCACGCTGCTTGCATTTTTATCCCTTAGCCTAATCGGTCATGCTTAGATTATTGTTACTCCCCAACAGAGATAAGAACTTTGATATCTACTTCAACCTACTTCTAATGTGCGGATTGTTTTTCGTTATTCACATTTATTTGTTTGCAACCCCGCCTTATGGAGATCCTAACCAACCCTATGACCACCTTCCTGGGACGCGGGAAACCTATCATGTAAAATGGTTAAAACCGCTCAGTGGAGGTCAACTAAAAGTTCTGTTTATTATCCCTTTTTCATCATCTCGGGAAGTGGTGGAGCTGGCGCAGCGACTTGATCTGGACTACACAGTAATCATGAATGCTGGTCGTTCGTCTTGGGCTCGTGGTGGTGGCGGAGGAGGAGCCGAGCCGACTACCTTGATGGGGGTGGAAGTCGATGCTGTTTTAGAGAAAATTGCCAGCCAGCGACTGAACCTGTCATTACACTATGATGAGATTGTTATTGGCAAAGTTTCTTGGGAAGTGATACCGAAAAAATATCGCATACTCATCCTCAAACATGTCGAACGGGGTACTGGGCTCATCTATGTATCCCCACACCGTTTAAAACACGTTACAAACGGGGACAAAGAATATGCAAAAGAACACGGACTGGAAACCAGTAAACGAGAACAACGTATTCTTATAATGTTGCCCTCAAGGGGAAGGGGACCTTCATATTAAGAGCGTGGATTCAGGGTATTGACCCCATGACCGGCAATACAACGTGGCTAGGATTTCCCGATTTAATTAAGGTACGGTTAACTGATACATGGGCAGTTGCTACTGGTACGCTTAAAATCCCTGATTTTAAAAATAAGGATTATCAGCCCAGAGAATATATTAGCTGTGCGATCCTGGTTGAACCGGGAAGCGTGGTTTATTTTGATGAACTGATATGTTGGACGTCTCCATCTCCTATTCGCGTAAAGATATCCAGTTCGCTCAACACCTGCACCATGAACTGGAATCCAGAAACCGTGACCCCTGGCAATTGTAGAGGACCCAACCTAGGAATATCCACACTTTTCTAGTGATGGCAAACGGTTAAATCAAGATTCCATTCACTCTGATAAGTTGCTAGGGTAAACAGTCGAAATTAACTGAACTTCAGTCAAAAAGAAGGAGAATTAACATGGTTCGAGACTCTATTGTATATGTCAGCATCCTCCTCATGACGCTGATATTCATGATACAAAGTAACGCCAAAATTGACCCCAAATCCGCAGCGGGCGTCTGGCTCTTTGATGAAGAATCAGGTAAAGTTGCTAAGGATAGTTCTGACAACGGTTATGATGGAAAGTTCATGGGTAAGGGTAATCCGAAATGGGTCGATGGGAAATTCGGTAAGGCGCTGGATTTCAACGGGTCGACGGATTATGTTGAGGTGGACAGTGAGCCGGGCTTGAACATCACGGGTGATATTACAGTTGTGGCATGGATTTTTAAAAGCCCCGCCGGTCGTGGTACAATTCTCGGCAAATGGCGACAGGTTGGCAACGTTTGGTCATATGTCCTTTATGATAGGGGAGAACCTGGCGGCGGTTGGCGGTTGCGTTGGGATGATCAGAGCCAAACCAATTTGGAAGGTCCGTACACGTTCCCAGACAGGAAGTGGGTTCACAATGCGGCGACCTATGACGGTTCTGTGATGAAGGTTTTTGAAGATGGGAAAGAAATTGGAAAGGCTACCGCAGATAAAGAGATCGATGTGACAGACAATCCGGTATGGATAGGCAATGATGGTTACCAACAGCATTTCAATGGTCTGATTGACGAAGTTGCCATCTTTAATGTGGCGCTTACGGTTGATGAGATCAAGCGCATCATAAAGCAGGGACTATCTGAGGTGCTGGCGGTCTCTCCGCAAGGGAAAATTGCGCTCACATGGGGACGTATCAAAAACGACCGATAATTGCGCTTATCGGGTGCGCTCTGGAGTAAGCGTAAAAATACTGGACGTGAGGAAGCGCCGATGTTTATACGGCCTTTCCCTGTTGAATCACCGTAATACGACTCCACAGGTTTCGCCTTTACGCTGATGTGGCACAAGCCGTATCAAAGGGACTGTGGCTGTAGGAAATGCCGATAAAGGCACGAGGGTTGGGTATATGAAGAAGAATAAGAACGAAACGTATCTCAAAGCTTTAAAGCGTAAGCGATTTTAGTTTTTAAAAGAGCATTTGCTTATGTGACTATAGGTGGCATTTAGTGTTGTGTTAGAGTTTTAAAATCAAGTGTTATGTGGGAGCATTTGCGGAATTAGTATTTATTGATGTGTTCTGGGTAGTTTGGTAAGTATTTGCTTCAATTTCCATTTGAAGAAAAGAACTAGGAATTCCTTCACAGACAACCAGAAAGAATTAAGAGATCAAATTAGCGAATTGAAGCAAACTTTTAAGGAAGGTTTTGGAAGAAATATCAAGGTAACTCACAAAGATGTTAGTGAGGTTACTACAGATCAACTAGCAGAAATTAGTTAAGAATTGACTATAGGTGCTTACAAATGAAAGGTAACACAATGATTGACAAAGAAACCTATGACCAGATCGCTGAAATCATCCACAGCGACGAAAGCCCCGTTGGCATCGACGCCAAAAAAACCCACATTCTCATTCTTCATAAACTCGGTGAAATCGAAAAACGATTGGATGCTTTGGAAAAGCAATCAAAATCAGAAAGAGAGTGATCCTTTTAGGAACGTCTTTCTTGTAGAAAAGCTAAACCTCAAGCCACATAACCCGCCCATGCTGGTCAGAACTAGATTTCAGGTCGGTGTGGGTGGACTCATATTTCTGCATTGTAGGCTCAGACTGCCCCACCGCTTTACCCCGGATGCGGCAATCGTGGTAGAATGCCTAAGCTAGTCTCTTGATGCTCGAATTCGCGTAAGGGGACAGAGTTCGCTCAACATTTGCGCCATGAGTTGGAAGTCCAAGATCATGAGCCTGTCAATCGGTATCTTGGCTTTCAACACTCGAACGACGGCAGTGGCCAATTCCTGCCGTTGCGTTAAAATCTATAATATTTCTATTCCCATTCCGCACGTGGTCCGTCTACATAATCCAAAAAGCGATTGGCGATGTCTGCCTGAACGGTATCACCCGTGT
>DTUY01000302.1 GCA_012963885.1 Candidatus Poribacteria bacterium
TCAATGCCAGGTTCAGCTGTTGTCAAAGTCAACGAAAAGGTAACTGTTGCTCAACTAACCGAAGCTGTTACTGGTGCAGGGTTTAGTGCCAAAGTTTCTGAATGACAACCGTCTTTAACCATATTTGACTTTGCTGTTACAAATAATGTGATTTATTAACCACAAGAGGAAAACATCATGTATCTGCTTAGAATTAGTTTCATCTGCTTACTTGCTGTGGGGATGATGGTGGGTTGTGCTTCCAAAACAGCTGAAATCGCTGAGACACCCGCTACCCAGGAAGTCAATTTAACTGTAGGTGGTTTGGAGTGCGGCAAATGTGTTAACAAAGTGCAGGTGACACTGGCCAGCCTCGACGGTGTCTCCAGCGCCAACGTTTCATTGCCGGACCTCGCCGCTGTTATCATTAATCCAGGTAAAATCACCACCGCTCAACTGACAGCCGCTGTGGCTGGTGCCAAAAGCTGCTGCCCATCAGATTTTACTGCTCAGGTAACTGAATAGATCCATATTAGGCTCAGTTGTCTAAGCTGATCCAAAGATATTAATCAAAGGCCGAGAAAGCTTAATTCTCGGCCTTTTTTATTATAAATACTTTTAGGTTCAAAAGTCCTTCCAGTATGAACCAAAATTAGATACGATCGTACTAAAAGACATACCTACTCTTAGTTAAAAGTAATTTTTTGCTACGCACAAATAATCTTTGATGATAGTATGTAATTCATAGAATTCAGCGGATTAAATATTATCCACAAGCATTGCCACGATTACATTCGACCGAATCATCTTACATGCTGTTACACCATCCCAAAAAACAATTATCTGATTTAAATGACAAGGAAATTGAAAGATGAAAATTATCGTTGTGGATGACGAACCTGATGTGCAATTTCTGTTCAAGCAGAGATTCCGGCGGGAGATTCGAAAAGAGGAAATCGAATTCAATTTCTTCCTGTCGGCTGGGGAGGTCATCGACTACCTATCCACTACTGATAACATTGATATTATCCTGATCCTTTCAGATATTAATATGCCGGGCATGAATGGACTTGAACTACTCAAAATCATTAAAGAGAAAACACCGAGACAGAAGGTATTTATGATTACGGCCTACAGCGATGAGCATAATTATAAAACAGCTGTTGAATACGGGGCAGATGATTACCTAACCAAGCCACTTGATTTTAGTGGCCTCAAGGAAAAAATACTTAGTTTATAGAACAACTTCATTTTTAAAGTGGGTGTCACTATGGAGCAAGAACAGGGTGTTGTTTTTGCCAAAATACTAGTTGTTGATGATGAACCAGATTTGGAAGTGCTGGTTCGGCAAAAGTTCCGTCGAAAAATCCGCAGAGGAGAATATGAATTTATCTTTGCCCAAAACGGTGTAGAAGCCTTAAAAGCGCTGGAATCAGAACCAGATACCGATCTAGTTTTAACCGACATAATATGCCGGAAATGGATGGACTTACGCTCTTATTGGAGTTGCTGAGTCTGGATCTTGTTCTTAGATCGGTCGTCGTTTCAGCTTATGGTGATATGCAAAATATCCGAACGGCCATGAATAGAGGTGCTATTGATTTTATCACCAAGCCAATTGATTTTCAGGATTTAGAAGTTACCATTGCTAAGACTTTAGAAGACGTATTGCAATTGAAAACGGCACTAGAACGGGAAAAGCAGGCGCGTGAAGCATTAGAACAACTTAACAATCAATTAGAAGAAAGAATCTCCGAGCGTACCAGGGAACTGGAAGAGGCCAATGCCAAACTCGCTGAATCGAAGAGAGAAGCCAGGTATGAACTGGAAGAAGCCTACCAGATGCAGGTTGGGTTGCTGCCGGAGACGGCGCCGGAATTACCCGGCATCCAGGTTTTTGGCCAGAGTATTCCCGCTAAAGACGTTGGTGGCGATTTCTTTGATTATTTGAGTTGCCTGGATGAGACTAAATCACTTATTGCTGTGGCTGATATTAGTGGAAAAGGGATGTACGCAGCTATGAACGCCGTAATGGCCAGCGGTATACTCCAACTGACTTCTAAGCAACACAACAATGCCGCTACCATAATGGATGAGGTCAATGATGCGCTTTGTCAAAGCCTGAAGTCGGATATGAATGCAACCATTATATTGGCGGAGATTGATCCTGCTGACCGGACAATGACTATCGTCAATGCCGGACAACATGCTTATCCGCTTCTTTGTAGAAACGGACAGATTGAGCCAATCGCGGCCAAGGGAATGGCCGTCGGCATGATACCTAGTATCTCTTATACACCTGTCACTCTAGATTTACAGGTCGGAGACCTGATCTTCTTGATGACAGACGGCATTACTGAACCGCGAAATGCTGAGGGGATGATGTATCAGGAGTCCGGGCGTTTAGCAGAAGTCATTTCTAACCTGCAGGCAGATGACTCAGCAGAAAACATGGTGGACAAAGTTATCAACGATGTTCTTCATTTTAGTCAGGATCAGGATATACAGGACGATGATATTACGTTGATCCTTATACATATTATGTAGTGATGTATTATTAAATAGGCCAAAAAACTATGACTTCTTTGGTGTAAGGAAATTATCGTGCGTTATTTCTGGTTTTTGATTGTTCCTTTTTTTTTATTCTTCTTTTGTAATTTCGCAAGTGAACCACATTGAGCGACAGTATCTACAGGACTGGTTGGTACTTGGTTCTTTCCCTAGTCACGAGCTTGATTTAACATTTCTCCCTATTCCCAAGGAAGGTACGGTGGTTACTGGCACAGATGAGAAAGCTAGGACATGGAAACTCCTAAAATCTGTATACAAAGATGCCCATCTGTATCCATTTTACCAAGAGCAGACTGACTCAACCCTTTATCTTTTCAGCCAAATAGAAAGTCCAAGGGACCAGATTATCTATCTTACCTTCACTGGTATCAATTATCAGGATCAGCTGTGGATTAATGAGACGGAAATAGGGATTCAAGTGTCTAACACGACTTATACTTATCCAATTGAAGTCTACTTAAAAAATGGGTTGAATGTCATATATCTCAAGGTCTCTTCTGATACCATCCTGTGTCAGATGTGGGATCCGTCAAAAATTGAGACTATTACAGGTCAAGTCGCTGATAGCAATGGTCTGAGCGTAGCAGGTGCCGAAATCAATCTGCTACTTGATGACCGAAGTATTTATCGAACAATGGCAGATAATGAGGAACGTTACCGAATCGTGATAGAACCACTATCTGGTAAATTCGATCTATCAGCACAGAAAGGAGAATTAGGGGCTTGGTACTTCGGTCTATCAACGGAGAAGGGAAAGGCCATTGAAGCGAACCTCAGTATTCGTCCATCTGTCAGCTTAAGCGGATTGCTAGCTAACTTTGCCGACAAGCCTCATGAAAATGTTGTAGTTGAGGCTATCCCAAAGAAGTATTTGACAGATGAAAGTGAAAATTATGGATTGTATGTAATTAGTGATACTAATGGAAGATATCGATTTATCAATCTGAAACCAGATACTTACTATTTAAGATGTCATAACCTGGACCAATACATCTATCATCAAGAGCAGAAGAAGCCAAAATCGATTTTTATCCCAAGTAAAAATTCTCAGCAGGAAATAGATTTCAAATTTGGTAACTTTAAAAAAGGAACTTGGAGATGGCATAGCTATCTGAGTGGAATTTGGCATCCTAACGTATATACCATACACAAAAGCAGAGATGGAAATATGTGGTTTGGAACTGCTGTCGGTGTTACTCGATATGATGGAGGGTTGTACACAAACTTGGGTAATGAAGATGGAATGACCATAGTCAACCCTAATACTTTTGTCGGTGGAAAACCAGCCGGAATCTTAGATATTGAAGAAAGTCATGATGGACGAATCTGGCTTGGTAGTCAGAAAGGATTATATTTTTTCATAGATAATAATTTTTCGGAAATTGAGGATTTGGCAGGTAAATCAGTTACAAAAATATTGGTTGATAAAAATCAAGCCATTTGGGCTGTGACGAATGAAGGATTATGGGTTATCAAAGAAGGAGTGGTAGATGAATTCAGCGAACTGCCGTTGGCTCGAATATTTGACCTTATTTAGGATTTAGAAGAAAATCTATGGATCGCAACTTCAGCCGGAGTCTTCATTTACGATGGGAAAAATTGGAGAGATTTCCTCTGATTGACTGGGAAATAGAAAAAATCGCTTTGGGGATAGAAAAAAATGTTTACTTGATTGGCGATGGAAATGTATGGAGTTACGATAATGAAAAAATAAAGCAGTTGTCCCTCCCTACTGCTGTCTATGATGTAATTCAAACGGGAGATAGTGGAGATTGGTTCTTGACAGGTCAAAGGTTTACTTATGATGCACCCTATGGCCCGTTGTTTTTGAACGGTAACAACTTTGTAATTTATAGCCAAGCGGATGGTCTTGCCAGAAATAGTGTAGCTGATATCTACCACGGCAATGATGGTATCATTTGGTTTAGCATAAATGGTGCAGGGGTTTCTCAATATGATACACAATCAGTTTACAGTCTGAATGTTGAAGATGGATTAACAGACTACAGAGTAAATACTATCTACCAAGATAAAAAAGACCGCGTATGGTTTGGAACTAGATCTGGCGGTATCAACATTTGGAGTGAAAATAGTATTCATACCTTTACCACGAAAGACGGATTAGCATCAGACTACGTAAATTCAATTTTTGAAGATAATGATGGACGGATGTGGATTACAAGTAACTCCCAGCTACAATTATTATCCTCTAAATTAAGTAAATTGCAGACCCTGAACTATTCACTTAACGCATATCCTTACAGAACAAGCGACGGTGCTATCTGGTTTTCCACCGAGCAAGGTATTGGTAAGTACCAAGAAGGTAAAATTTCCTTTTTAGACGAAGAACTTTTACTTGAATCGAGCGCTAATTTTGTTCCAATTGTAGAAGATCAGTCAGGTAACTTATGGTTTTCTGATAGAACTGGCAATTTCACCTATTTCAATAAAGGACTTTTTGTTGTTGTACCTGAGCTAACTGGAATTACTAAGTTCAACTCTGTCGTTTCCAAGGATGGGAATTTAGTATTTTCAACACCAAACGCAGGTGTAGGATTATACGAATACAATTATAGAAACCAGAAGATCAATCGTATTACTGTTGCAGATGGTTTGCCAACTAATGACTTAAAGTGTTTATATTATCAGGATGAGGACGAAATCCTATGGATTGGAACTAACGGTGCAGGAGTAGCTGGCTACGACGGTCAAGCTTGGACGACAATTGATACTCGGGATGGTCTGAATGATAATACTGTAAGAGATATTTATGAGGACAAAGATGGATATTTGTGGTTTGCTTCGACTCGTTATCAACGGCAGATAAGAGAGCCTAGGATCCAAATCGATAAAGTGGTTACAAATAAAGAGTACACCGATTTCAATCGTGCGATCTCTGCTGTGATTAGAGAGAGAGTCAGCATTCATTATCATGCTATTGATTTTATTACACTTCCAGAGAAAAGGCAGTATCGATACAAACTTATTGACTTGTCACTTAG
>DTUY01000303.1:0-1229 GCA_012963885.1 Candidatus Poribacteria bacterium
CAAAGTCTACAACGTAGCCGGGCATTTAGTTCGCTTGCTAGCCTATGACCGAATCTTATCAGAGGGTATGAATGTTTTGGCTTGGAATGGCAGGGATAGCGATAACGAGATTGTGCCGACGGGAGCATACATTGTTGCAGTTACTGTTGGAGACAGGATGGAGACCAAGGTAGTTAGCGTTTACAATAGGTAGTCTGGCTCGCATTTAAGTTAAGAAATGTAACTGGATTTTATTCGATGTTGAAGGGGGACGATTATTGCAGGGACTTTAATTTTCTTCTTTAATCGCTATTCATAATGGTTTCCAACTTAGGTGAATTTGGGCGGATCACTTCGGTTCCCCAGAACGAGAAAACTATCTATGAGAGCAGTGATGGTACTCTTTAGGGTTGGGGGGTCGAAAATTCTCACACTACTCTGTAACTCCCAGCAGTAATATGATATTAATAAATAAATTATTTTAGGAGATATTATGGCCGATGTTCTGATTTCCTATTCTCGCCAAAACTTAGAGTTTGTTGAGCGTTTGCATTCAGCTCTTGAGGAAGAAGGTTTCTCAACCTGGGTCGATTGGAAAGATATCCCACCTACATCAGATTGGGAAGACGAAATTTACACTGGAATTGAAGGTGCGGACGCGTTTCTTTTCGTAATTAGCCCAGACTCGGCTGAATCAGCGGAATGTGGTAAGGAAGTTTATCACGCCATAGAGACGAAGAAGCGATTGATCCCGGTGGTTTGGCGTCAAGTTGAACCAGAAGACTTACACCAAAAATTGGCAGCCTCAAACTGGATTTTCTTTCGGGAAGAAGACAATTTCGATAGCAGCTTTCAGGCCTTGGCTGAAGCGATTCGCACAGACCTGGAGCATACCCGCACACACACACGGTTGCTTCAAAGAGCGTCTGAATGGGACGCAAACAACCGTGATTCTGGCTCTTTACTTCGTGGCAGTGATCTGCGTGCTGCCAAAGAGTGGTTGTTACAAACTTTAGCTACCGAGTTGGAACCGCAACCAACGCTACTACAAGAAAACTATATTGCTTCTAGCCAAAAATCAAGGACCCGGTTCCAACAAATCATTGCCAGTGTTGCCACAATCGGTTTAATTATTGTGACATTGGCTACATTTGCCCTGATTCAACGTCAGCAAGCCGTTGCTGCCAGAAATGTAGCCGAGACGCGTCGGCAGGAAGCTGAACTGGCCAAGACCGAAGAAGAGAAACAGC
>DTUY01000303.1:1239-5547 GCA_012963885.1 Candidatus Poribacteria bacterium
GCCGAGACGCGTCGGCAGGAAGCTGAACTGGCCAAGACCGAAGAAGAGAAACAGCGCAAGTTCGCAGAGGAGCAAAGACAGCAGGCTGTCATTGCCAAGGAAGAGGAGGGACGACAACGGCAACTGGCCGAAGAAGCTGCCGATATTGCCGAGACGCGTCGGCAGGAAGCTGAACTGGCCAAGACCGAAGAAGAGAAACAGCGCAAGTTCGCAGAGGAGCAAAGACAGCAGGCTGTCATTGCCAAGGAAGAGGAGGGACGACAACGGCGAAGGGCTGAGGAGCAAGCGAATATAGCTTTGTCGCGCCGGCTGGCAGAGCAAGCCATCCAGAAACTGGAAACAGATTTGGAGTTGAGCATTCTGCTAGCGCTGGAAGCTGTTGAGCGTGCAAACATCGAAATATCGTCGGAAGGTACTATTGGAATTGATGAGGCCAAACGTGAGGCACAGCACGCACTGCACCAAGCAACGCACGCCCGAAGAATTCGTCGAACCATCAATGGCCATACTCAAGCTGTCAACTGTGTGGCATACAGTCCAGATGGAAGACGGATTGTCACTGCCAGTGCGGATGGCACGTCCAAAATCTGGGATGTGGCATCAAATGAAATGCTCCTACTTTCAGGCCACACGGGCAGTATCATAGATGCCGATTTCAGCCCAGACGGAGTCCAAGTTGCGACTGCCAGTGCAGATGGAACAGCTAAGATTTGGGATGCGAACTCGGGACAGGAGCTACAAACCATCAATGGCCATACTCAAGCTGTCAACTGTGTGGCATACAGTCCAGATGGAAAAAGTTTGGCTACTGCTGGCGACGATAAAATTCTCATCATCTGGGACGCAGATTCCGGCAAAAAACGGTACGCTTTTGATGCGCATACCGATATAGTTTCGAAGGTTGTATTCAGTCCGGATGGAACCAGAATCGCCACTGCCAGTGCGGATGGTACATCTAAGATTTGGAATGCCAGATCGGGCCGCAAATTGCTGGCCTTACTTGGACACAGCCAATCTGTACAGGGTATTGCCTTTAATCCGACTGGCAACCGCATTGCCACTGCCAGTGCAGATGGAACCATCAAAGTGTGGGATGTGGCGCCTGGTCAAGTCCTTCTTCCTCTTCGCGGCCACAAGTCTGCAGTCAAAGATGTGGCATATAGCCCGGATGGAAGCCGTTTCATCACAGTCAGCATAGATGGAACAGCTAAATTATGGGATGTTAAGTCGGGACAAGTGTCCCAAACTTTGACTGACCGCCATCAACCGGTGCTGAGTGCCGATTTCAGTCGAGATGGTGATCGTATTGTGACGGCTGGCGCAGATGGTAGCGCCGAAGTATGGAATGCGTCAACTGGTAAACTGCTGAATACCCTGTCAGGACAAAAGCAGCCAATCTTAGACGTGGCTTTTAGTCCTGATGGCAATCGCGTTGCTACTGCCGGCAGTGATAGCAATGTAAAAGTGTGGGATACGGTTTCCGGTGAAATAGTACAAACCCTGTCTGATCATACTATGGAAGTTTATAGCATAACCTATAGCCCTGATGGCAATCGCATCGCCACTGCCAGTGCGGACGGGACAGCTAAAGTTTGGGATGCCAGATCGGGTCGAGTGATTCGAACGGTATCCAGTTACCCGGATAAGCTCAGCAGCGTGGCCTTCAGTCCTGATGGCAATCGCATTGCCACCGCCAGTAAGGACAAAATTGCCAAGGTGTGGGATATCGATTCAGGACAAGTTGTGCTGACACTTTCAGGGCATACTAACAGTATAAATACTATCACTTTCAGTCCCAGTGGCGGATACATTGCTACCGCCAGTGAAGACAAAACGGTGAGACTCCATCCAATATTGAATATTGGGGAGCTGAAAAATATTGCTCAGATGCGTGTGGCCCGGTCTTTAACAACAATAGAACAACGTCAATACTTGTTAGATTAAATTTTTTCTGTATTAATCATGGATTCAAATGGACTTATCATTTTTGTATTAATTTAGAATAGAAGGAGATTCCGACCATAAAATGAAACCGAAATTGATTTGTGCTCCATCAATTCATCTTGCTTTACTAATAGTTTTGGTCTTGGTTCTAATAAATGAAGGATCCATAGGTCAAGTCCCAATAGGTGCCAGGCCCCTGGGGATGGGCGAATCATTTGTCGCTATTGCAGATGATGCTAACGCAATTAGCTGGAATCCTGCCGGGTTAGTACAGCTTCGCCAACAAGCTATTAATGGTATGTATACGGATCTCTATGGTATCGGTTTAGTGCACAGTTATCTTAGTTATATTCTGCCGTTGACCGACCAGCATGTTATTGGTATCGATTGGTCTAGTTTGGGGTTTGAAGATGAAGAACTCAATCTGCGGGATAACCGGATGAACCTGTCCTATGGCATAAGATTAGTGCGCCAGCTTTCGCTGGGTGCTAACTTCAGATATGTCAGCATTGATACTATACTGGATGGAGAATCGCTGGGGCCAGCTACTGGACTGGGTATAGACTTGGGAATATACTTGGAACCAATATCAGGTTTGAGCTTTGGTATCTTTGGCAAAGATCTGACCAATACCAAAGTTAAGTTTGAGACAACAAAAAGAGAAGATATTGTTGCCTACCGACAGTTTCGGCTGGGGGCATCTTACCAGCTGACAGATAGCTCTATCATTGCCTGTGATTTGGATGACTATCTGCACTTAGGGGCTGAGCAGTGGTTTGGCAGTCTGCTTGCTCTGCGTGGCGGTATTATCGGCAGTTTGATCAGTTTGGATTCTCCTAACTCCGAGGAAACTTTTCGTGAACCTATCAGTTTCTCACTTGGCGGCAGTTTGAAGTATGGGTCACTCCAATTCGATTACGCCTATCTCAACTCTCCAACCTTATCAAATACGCATCGCTTTTCCATGGCCTTCGGTTTTGATTACAATCCGACCTTGATCGATATAAGTTCAATTCAGCTGCGAGATGTACTGACCTCATTCTATCTACAGTATGAAACACCAAATCCGCTGAGTGGAGAACTGATTTTGTCCTCAAAGCACGATAAAGACATGGCAATTTCTGTTTCTGTTTTTGTCCCCGGCTACATGGACAACTCAACTGTCGTTTTGGAAAACAAAACACTTCTAGGTAACACTTCAGGACAAGCAGCAGAAAAGGTTCGGATTCCATTGGCTCTTGTCCTTAACCAAAACGTACAAGAGCTGAAAGGGGATCTAGAAACTGAAGTGGAGATCACGGTCAGTTATCAGTACTTTGGTCGAACCCGTGAGATCAAACGAGTTGAACCTATCACCCTGCGAAGGATGGGTAAAGTCGCTTATCGTGAGCGATTGGATCCAATGGTGGCATTCATTGATCCAGATGACACAATGATCCGAAGTTTTGCACAAGCAGTATCAAGCACACCAGTGAAAATTGATTCGACTCATCTAGATGGTCTTCATCAGGGCAACGACTCTCTGCTGAGAGCGATGCAGATATTTGAAGCGCTTAACGCCCACGGGATAAGGTACGAACCGCATTCAGAAACACCTTTCCAATCGATTTATGCCAAAGAATACATTGTTGATGTAACCACCAAGTATACCCAGAATCTTCTTGATGCTGCTGATCTCTGGTATATCGATTCTGATGGCCCCTTCAAAGAAGCCAAGTACCCGCGTGATTTTCTCCGCACCAGCGGAATTGGAGATTGCGACGATGGAACTGTCCTGCTGACCTCCTTGCTGGAAGCCGTTGGTATTCGCACAAAATTGGTCGATGTAGGAAATAGCGTGTTTGTAATGTTTGATAGTCGTTTGACTGAAAAAGACATCGAGACCTTAAAAATCAGTTCAGGGCTGTTCATTAAAGACAATGATCGTTTATGGGTGCCAGTAGAGGTCACTCATTATGGGAAATCGTTTATGGATGCCTGGCAAGCTGGAATCAACAAGTTCAGCTCAGCCGCGTTGCAGGATACGCTCAAATTAGTTGATGTACACACGGCTTGGGATACCTACCAGCGAATGCACCCTTCGACAAAACCAACTCCAATTGAACCGCCTCCGGCTGAAGAGATTGCCATGCGCGTTCATCAGAACCTGATTGAACTTGAAGAGCTAGGAGAGAATTAAAAGCAATCGACGCTCACTTCTAAAATGCGAGATTTCGCATGTTCACGTTACATTCACTGCCAGCTCCTTACCCCCACCAGTCACAATACGCCACGGCGGTAGATACAATGCGTCGGATAATTTTCCAACGAAAAAGATCAGCTACCAAGATAGCGTAACGCCGCATTACATTCCTATCTATGTAG
>DTUY01000304.1:0-76969 GCA_012963885.1 Candidatus Poribacteria bacterium
GTTGGTGTGAATGTTAACAAGCCCTAATATTCTAAGGTCTATATTGCATGATACTTGTACGAGGAATACCAAATGTCCGAAAATTCGGTTAAAGTTGCAGCCTGTCAATTACTGTCTAGTGAAGAGGTAGAAGAAAATGTATCAAAAGTACTTAATCTCATTGAATCATGTGCAGAAGAGAACATTGATATTGTAGCTTTTCCTGAAGGATGTTTGTTTGGATACTGTTGTTGTCCTGATTATTGGGATCAAATGTCACCGGCTACTCTTGCCAAAGCAGAGTATTACATCAGCAGCGCTTGCAGAAAATATCATATTAACGTTATTGTGGGGTCAGCCAGTCATCAGAACGGAAATTGGTATAATGATTTAGCAATCTTCGATTGGAATGGCGAATTAAGATATCGATACGCAAAAACCTTTCTTGCTGGTGAAAAATGGTGTCTTAACAACCGTGGGAAATTACCAATTGTGAACTTGGCAGGTGTTGATTGTTGTTTTATCATCTGTCATGACGTGCGTTACCCCGAACTTGTCAAACTTCCAGCTGCAATGGGTGCACAGATTTGCTTTTTCTGCTCCTGTGAGTCAGGTCTAATCAGTGAACATAAGCTTTCTGCTTACCACGCTATGCCGATATCAAGAGCCACTGAAAATGGTATCTACCTTATCATGGCCAATACGCCAGCAAATCCCACTGATATGTATGCGCCCGGTTCCTCACATGGGAATTCGAAAATTATTGATCCCGATGGCAATGTGGTTAAAGAAGCTGGTTTTTTTGGGGATCACATCATCAGCGCGACTGTTGATTTGTCTAAGGCGAAAGGAATAATGGCCAAACGGACTTATTCCGAGGAAACAATTCTACGGGATTGGTTCCAAGAAGGATGTGAATTTGCTGTTCGCGTATAATGTCTTAATCAGAAAAATCATTTTTTCAGACAGAATGAAAATGTTATAATCTTACCTGGATCAATGATTTTGGAGAACCAATTGGAAAAGAAAATTCTTGTTACAGCAGACCAAGCACCAATTGTTAACTTTCCCACTGTAAATTGAAATGGATATGTCACGGCGATTTCACCAATTCAAATGAGCTCACAGCAGGTTTCGCTACGTTTCAGGTAGGCAAAGGACACGGCCATCACTACCATCTGAACGCTGAAGAGATTATTTACGTTGTCCGAGGTGAATCCCAGCAGGCTCTTGAGGATCAAGAATTTGATATGTTGGAGGGCGACAGTATACATATCCCCAAAGGTGCTGTACACTGGACAAAAAACATTGGCCAAAAGGAGTTGATTATTTTAGTTGTCTTCAGTTTTCCAATACCTGAAACAATCGATTTGTGATGTTTAAGAAGAATTGAGATGAACAAAAGCAAAAATTTCCTTGCCTTTGATTTGGGTGCTGAAAGTGGTCGTGGAATACTAGGCTGCTTTGACGGGACACAGATCAAACTGGAGGTCCTTCACCGCTTTCCAAATGGTGGGATTCGGATTCTTGATAACTTACACTGGGATATCGTTAGCTTGTGGAGAGAAATTAAAAATACACTCTCGATCTGTGCAAGAAACGGTTCTAGCATCGCATCGATTGGCGTTGATACATGGGGCGTCGATTTTGGTTTACTCGACAAATCCGGACACCTGATAGGTTTACCCTTTCATTATCGAGATTCTCGTACTACTGGTGTGTTGGAGAAGGTATTTGACCTGATGCCAAGGCAGTCAATATTTGAGCTTAGCGGCTGCCAGTTCATGGAAATCAATACGGTTTACCAACTCTACTCTATGGTACTCGCAAATTCACCTCTTCTTCGGATTGCCGAAACATTCCTAACAATTCCGGATTTGATTAACTTTTGGTTAACCGGTCAGAAAGTGGCAGAATTTACCAATGCAACAACCACGCAGTTATATGATCCGCGAAAAGAGAATTGGTCGGCTGAACTGTGTCAAGCCCTGAGTATTCCGCTTGGCATATTCCCCGAGATTATTCAGCCTGGGACGGACATCGGGCTGATTCTCTCATCTGTTACTGATGAGACCTCCCTTCAACCAACACGTGTGATTGCTCCCGCTTGCCACGACACAGGTTCGGCGGTGGCGGCAGTTCCGGTACTGGATGGAAGTTGGGCTTATATTAGTTCGGGTACTTGGTCTCTAATGGGGATTGAGGTGGATGAACCTATCATAACTGAACAGTCACTTGATTTGAATTTTACCAATGAAGGTGGAGTAAATAATACCTTCCGCTTCCTTAAGAATATCATGGGCTTATGGCTTATTCAGGAATGCCGTCGTAAATGGTCACGGTCGGGAGAACAGATGTCGTATGATGAGATTTTGCAAATTGTAGACCAGGCTGAACCTTTTAAGGCTTTAATAGATCCGGACCACTATTCATTCCTAGCCTCAGGTGATATGCCAACACGAATTGTGGATTTTTGTAAACAAACGAACCAAAATCTGCCGTTAACTAAAGGGGAGGTTGTACGATCCGCCCTTGAAAGCCTCGCGCTTAAATACCGATGGGTACTCGAAAAACTTGAATTTGTCAGGGGAGAGACCATCAGTACCATTCACATCATCGGTGGAGGAACCCAAAACGAACTCCTTTGCCGGTTCACTGCGGACGCGACAAAGCGTCGAGTCATCGCTGGGCCAGTGGAGGCAACTTCTATAGGTAATTTGTTAGTTCAGATGACTTCAAGCGGGACCATTGGATCTATCGCAGAAGGGCGAGAAATTGTTGCCAAATCATCAAAACTTATTCATTATGAACCAACGGGTAGCCAACAATGGGATCAAGCCTACAATCGGTTTTTAGAAATTACGGGTTTGCCATAAACATTAGCTGTAAGATTAGTATAATCAGTATGGAAATTAAAAACCAGAAATAATGACCACGAGAACCAATTACAAATCCATTTTGGCACTTACCGAAATATATGCTGGTCGGGCACTGCATAGTCAAGTTTTGGAGAAAACAGACTTGGACTATGGGGGATTTCGTTGTCCCGAAAAATTAGTTTGTGAGCCGTGGGCCGCGGCAAACATATTATCAACTTTAACACAACTCTACGTCAACTCAGATTCTCAATACCATTACAAGCAAGAATTGCTGAGTCGAATGGAACTCACCATCAAATTTCTGCTTAGGTCACAACACCGAGATGGAACAGTCAGCGGGTATTTCTGCGAACCTACAATTTCTCTGCCAAATACTGCAGTTTCTACACTGGCACTTCTACGTGCATATAAATGGCTAATACGAGATTCAACTGTTGATAAAGGTATGCCCGATCAAATAAAGAGCTTTCTGGATAAAGCAATGAATGGACTTCAAAACGAGCCTGTTTTTGTCAATCACCACCAGTTTGTAATTGCTGTAGCTTTTCTTGAATACGATCGGCTCTTTGACGACCTGGAAATCCAAGAAAGAGCAAGATCATACATTCAAGATGGAATTGAAATTAGCGACGACGGTCTTTATCCAGATCGAAGTCCTACCTCAAGCATGATTATTAACGCCGCAATTTTAAGTTTTGCTGAACGGTTGGGACAACTTGATTTACTAGATTTTGTACGGCGTAACCTCAATTGTTTGCTGTACATGTTTCGATCAAATGGTGAAGTCACCACGGAGTTCTCAGGCGAAATCCGTGAAAATGGCCTTCCTTCTGGCTATGCTGTCTGGAAAAAAATGTCAATTGTGGATCAGAATGGATTATACGCGACGGCTGGTGACTTGACACTAACCACATATCTTAACCGTTTTGATAATGGGATAATTCGGCCATACCTGAATCATCCTGATCCTAATTTTCAAACCGGCAATAACTCGCGTCTGTTTGTGGCATCCAATGTTGGGAAATTTCTTGAGACGGAGTTGGAACTTGATAACGATTGGATCCATCGGTTACCGATGGATGACCAATACGAAAAGTTTTACCGAAAGTCGAATGTTGCATTTATTCGATCTGGCAAGACAACTGCAACTATCATGGGGAACCAAAGCAACTTCTTTGCGCTTCACAATAATAGCATTGCTATTGATAGTATATTAATCAGCAGTGTCTATAAAGGATTTCGTCATGTGTTAATGACAGAAATCACCGTTGACCAAAAAACCTACCTTACTGAAAGTGAAACTATTCAGTGGGTATTTCGACCTAATCCTAAAAAGCGTGAAGTGGTTGTGCTTAATCTCAGGATCTTTATGGAAATCGACCGGATTGAGGGTGGTTTTGAGTTGAACTTTACAACCGAAGGGTGGGATAGGATTCCACTGATCATTGAATTTGGTCTAAGGAAGGTTGGTACTTTATTCGTTGGTGATTGCAACTGGGATCTAAGCGAAACTGATGCTGTGTTCTTTTCTGAAGAACTGGCTATCATCCAAAACAACACGGATCGGATCACAATTGAAGGTGGGAAAGCGGAGCACAAGATTTTCCAAACAGGGGGTAGTAACCAAGTTGCGCGACTCTTCTTGGCACCAATCACCCCATATGAAGGACTCATCCGAATTACTACTCAATGACTAACCGCACCATCTCCGCTTAAAAGATTCCAAGTTCGTCTTTTGCTTCTTCGCTCATCATCTCTGGATCCCATCGTGGCGTCCAAACAACATTGATGTTCACTTCCTCAACACCGTCTAGTTGTTGAACAACAGTTTGTGACCCATTCAATAATTGTGGTGCTGCTGGGCAACCTGGGCTAGTTAAAGTCATGGTAATATTGACAATATCATCGTTGATGTCAACGCCGTAAATTAAACCCA
This sequence comes from Candidatus Poribacteria bacterium, assembly GCA_012963885.1. Taxonomy (GTDB): domain Bacteria; phylum Poribacteria; class WGA-4E; order WGA-4E; family UBA9662; genus UBA9662. The sequence continues at coordinate 4,795 of DTUY01000304.1, forward strand.
TATCTACAATGTTTAGACCAACGTCTGGGTCTATAACCTGCTTTATTTGTTCGAGAACAACTTCTTCTGTAACCATAGCTATTTCCCTTGTGTGACTTCAATCAACACAGACATAAAGTTCGTCATTTTCAATCTTGACTTCATAGCATTCTACGCTTTCGAATGCTGGCATACATAAAGCTTGTCCTGTTTTAACGTTGAAGCGTGCTCCGTGTCTGGGACACATAATCTCTTCGCCTTCCAATTTACCTTCAGCAAGTGGCCCACCATCATGGGTACACACATCCTCTATGGCATAGTACTCACCACTGACATTGAAAATAGCAACTGGTACAAAATCAACCTCAACCAGCTTTTTTTCACCCTGCGGAATTTCACTTGTCTTGGCAACCTTGAAAAACTCACCCATTGAACAGTCCTTCATTTATTCAACAAAGCCCCAAGCGATAGGCATAACTCGCCCATTTTCTTTTAGATTAGCAAGGGGAATATAAACAGTGTACTATTCAGAGGAGAAGTTTCTGGTCCACTGAGTGGTAGCTTCATCAGCACGCATAGCAGCATGCTCTTCATCTGAACATCCGCGGTCTGTAGCTACGTCTAAATCTTCCTCAACAGGTTTAACAATTTCTTCTTGAAGCAGATAGGCCTCGACTTCCTCTCCGCTCACATCAGCTAAAATCGCATCACCAATCTGGACGCATGGTTGGGATGACTGACCGGTTTTTTCAACCATTTCTTGATAGTTACTTGGGTTATTGATGATATCCCGATCTTCATATTCCAATTCGTATTTTTGCAGAACGGCTCGGACGCCTTGACTCCATCCACAAGAGGGTTTCATGTATCCAATGATTTTTGGTTGGTTCATTTTGTTTTCTCCTTAATTTTGGGAATAATTAATTCAATTGCAGCTTACCCGCAATTGATTCTTGTAATTGATTACGTAAATATTCTAATGGAATTCGTTGTAAGACTGATTCAAAAAAACCATTAACGATTAGTTGCTCAGCTTGGTTGTAGGACAACCCTCGACTCATCAGGTAGAAGATCTGATCTTGATCGATCTTTCCAGCTGTTGCTCCATGAGTACAACGTACATCATCAGCTAGGATTTCTAACCCTGGAATTGTATCGGCACGAGCTTGCTTACTCAGAATCAAATTGTCATTTTGCTGATACGAGTCAATCTTTTGTGCGTCCTTTTGAACTTCGATCATACCCCGCCAGACTGTTCGGGATCGATCTTTTAAGACATTCCGATATAGCAAGTTGCTTGTACTGTTTGAAACAGCATGTTTCTGGTAGGTGTGGATGTCGATATGTTGTCGCGCGTGCGTCACGGTTAGTCCCAGAAGGTCAGCATGACTGCCTTCCCCATTCATCTCTACCAGTTGATCTAGTTTACTCAAGCGACTCCCTAACGAAGTGGTAATCCAACGCAAGTTGGCACCACGTTCAAGCTTGGCCCTCTGTGTCGAAAAATTCCAGACTTTTTTATTCCAATTCTGAATTTGGGCGTAATTGACGAGGGCATTTTGGCCAAGGAACATTTCAACGCCACCACAATGTAGCCCTTTCTCCTGCTGATCAACTGAAAGATGCTCTTCGAGAATAGTTACTTGACTGTCAGCTTCGGCAATAACAAGTGTATGCGAAAAATCGGCAATTGCTTCACCAGATAATGACACAATAACCCGTAAGGGAAGATCTACCACCACCCCTTTTGGTATATATAAAACATAACCGCTTTGCAAAAATGCATTATGCATTGCATTGAATTTATTGTCCTCTGATTGAATTGTCTGGCATACATAGGTTTTCAGAAGATCTGGTCGTTCATCAAGTGCCGCCTTAAATCCGGCAAAATATACCCCTTTATCAGTAAGTGTGTCTGAAAGTGCAGAATAAACAACAGCAGCATCTTTCTGAATGATTAATCCTGAGTTTCTTTTTTCTTCTTCTAAAGCTGAGAAAAACCCAGGGGATTTTCCGTTAGGTTGGGACTTATTTGAAATAACTAATTGAAACTGTTCGAGATCTAGTCCCCGAATGTCTGTTCTACGCCAACTTTCGCTATTTGTCTTCGGAAGCGGGAGCTGTTCAAAAACCTGAAAGGCCTGAATTCGCTTCTCAAGCATCCAAGGAGGCTCATTTTGCAAGCTGGAAATCCTCGCGACAGATTCACCGGTAAAATCGCCCGTTACAGTTTGATTTACTCCCAATCCAAGCTCCTGATCTGACAATCGAGGTTAGCCAATAGATCCTTCCATCTGCAGTTGAATCAGACGGTTCATCTCTACTGCATATTCCATGGGAAGCTCTTTGACAAGTGGTTCGATAAACCCGTTCACAATCATCGCTGAGGCTTCCTCTTCAGAAAGTCCGCGACTCATCAGATAGAAGAGCTGCTCTTCACCAATTTTGCTGACACGAGCCTCATGTTCAACTGTGACGTCTGCAGCATCAACTTCTATAACTGGATAAGTATCGGAGCGCGAATCAGAATCCAGCATAAGCGCATCGCAAACGACATGCGATTTGCAACCAGTCGCATTTTTAGCAACTTTCAATAATCCCCGATAACTTGAGCGACCACCATTTTTACTAATTGATTTAGAAATAATTCGTGAAGTGGTGTTTGGAGCGAGATGTACCACTTTCCCCCCAGCATCCTGATGCTGATTCGCTCCAGAAAAGGCAATTGAGAGGATTTCGCCATGTGCCCCTTCTTCAACCATGTAGACACTTGGGTATTTCATGGTGAGTTTACTGCCAAGATTACCATCGACCCATTCCATGGTTGCACCTTCGTAGGCCATGGCGCGTTTTGTTACCAGATTATAGACATTTCCAGACCAGTTCTGGATCGTCGTATAGCGAACACGAGAATGTGGCTTACAGATAATTTCAACGACTGCACTGTGTAAGGATTCACTTGAGTAGGTTGGCGCGGTGCACCCTTCGACATAATGAATTTCTGCACCTTCGTCCACGATAATCAATGTCCGCTCAAATTGTCCCATATTCTCAGTATTAATTCGAAAATATGCTTGAAGTGGATAGTCAACTTTCACTCCCGGAGGCACATAGATAAAACTTCCCCCACTCCAAACGGCGCTATTCAGCGCTGCAAACTTATTGTCCAAGGATGGTATTACTGTTCCGAAATATTCACGGAAAATTTCGGGGTGTTCTTTTAATGCGGTATCCGTATCGAGAAAAAGCACACCTATTTTCTCAAATTCTTCTCGGGCACTATGGTAAACAACTTCAGAATCATACTGGGCACCGACGCCAGCCAGAAACTTACGCTCGGCTTCAGGAATCCCAAGTCGATCGAAGGTATTCTTGATATCTTCCGGTACATCTTCCCAATTACGTTCAGTTCGGTCAGTGGCTTTCACGTAGTAGTATATATCATTAAAATCAAGTGATGCGAGATGTCCACCCCACTTGACATCAGGTTTTGCTTTAAATATTTCATATGCTTCGAGTCGGAATTCAAGCATCCAATCTGGTTCATCCTTCATATCCGATATCTGATGAATAATTTCTTTGTTTAAACCTTTGCGGGATTTGAAAACCGGCGCTACGTCATCGTGAAAACCATATTTGTAGTCACTGATGCCAACTTCAGACATATTTGTTGCCATTTTTCACCTTCTTTAATGCTCAGATTCTATATTTGGATTTTATATTTGAATTGAGGTGTCGAGATTTGGATTCGTTTGTGTAATAAATTCAATTCCATGTTTTTCGCGTATAGCTTCATAACCTTCTGCTTCAAGAATCTCGGCAAGTTCCCACCCACCAGATTCAACGATTCTACCATCCAGAATTACATGGACAAAATCGGGTTTAATGTAATTCAAAAGTCTTGGATAATGTGTAATAATCAATATGCCAAGATCTGGGCCTACAAGCCGATTGACATTTTCTCCGACTACTTTAATTGCATCAATATCAAGGCCAGAATCAGTTTCATCAAGAACCGCAATTTTTGGTTCAAGCATGGCAAGTTGTAATACCTCAGCTCTTTTCTTTTCTCCACCGGAAAGTCCATCATTGAGATAACGACGCGCGAATGAATCATCAACGCCCATATTTTTCATTTTTTCCCTGAGTTCTTTGCGAAACTCTCGCATTGGAACCAGTGGCGTTGTTGCAGAATCGTTGTTCTCTACAGTTCGAACAGCGCTAACCGCCATTCGAAGAAAGTTTGCCAATGTTACGCCAGGAATTGCTGTTGGGTATTGAAAGGCTAAAAACAATCCTAATTTGGCACGCTCATCTGGTTCAAGTTCCAAAATGTCGATCCCATTAAAAGTCACGTTGCCAGAGTCAACATCATAGTTAGGATGTCCCATTAGAGTGTTAGCAAGCGTACTTTTCCCACAACCATTCGGTCCCATTAGTGCATGGATTTCGCCAGATTTGATTGCTACCGAAAGCCCTTTCAGAATTTCTTCCCCTGATACGCTCACGTGTAAATTTTTAATGACTAATTCATCACTCATTTGATTTAGATATGCTTCCCTTAACTTTTCGAAATTCGTACTTGCATGGCAAAAAAACTTTAATTTTCAGCCTTTCTCTATCCGCCGATCATTGACATATTTCGTTTAGGCTTAATGAAGTCAACCGAGTTGATCAGATGCCCAGCTTTCTTTTTAGCAACCGATTCAATCATCATATCAGCAATTACTTCGTCAGAAGCCCCTTTACGGAGCGGTGTTAATAAATCCGTTTCTTCAGTTGCGAACAGGCAGTTGCGAAACTTGCCATCTGCAGTCAAACGAACACGGTTACAATCATCACAAAAAGGTTCACTGACCGAAGAAATAAAACCGACTCGGCCGATTCCATCCTTAAACTGGTAGTTTTTTGCCGTTTCATGCTTTAGCGTGGAACTACTTTCGATAGGCTCAAGAGGATAGAGTTCGCTGATTTTATCTACCAATTCTTTTTTTGGCACAAACATATTTCGTCCCCAGATATCATCTGCATCAAGTGGCATAAACTCGATAAAACGCATCTCATAAGAATTTTTACGTGCAAACGAAACTAATTTTACAACTTCTTCCTCAGTAAATCCGCGCATTGTAACTGCGTTGATCTTAATTGGATTAAAACCGCATCGGTTTGCTTCTTTCAGTCCTTCTAAAACTTTTGTCAGTGCTTTTCGACGTGTTATCTGTTCAAATTTTGCTTCGCTTAGGGCGTCAAGACTAACATTAATACGGCGCAACCCCGCATCATAGAGAGCTTGCGCTTGTTTTGCTAAACCTATACCATTGGTTGTTAGACTGACATCCTTGATACCATCGATCTCTAGAACTCTTAGTATTAGGTCAGATAAATTAGGTCGGACGAGTGGCTCTCCACCGGTAATCCGAACCTTATTAACCCCAAGGCCAACAGCGATTCGAATGAGTTGGTCGATTTCATCAAACGTCATAATCTTAGATTTGTCAATAAACTGCATGTCTTCCGACATACAGTATGTACATCGCAGATTACAGACATCCGTTACAGAAACACGCAGATTCGTGGCAATCCGGTTAAAACGATCGACTAAATGTCCTTGTCCCATATCTTTATAATGGAGCTGCTACCGATGATACCTTAATAATATCATAAGCTTACAGGTGCTGCAATATTTTTTATGCTATTTTCCTTAATAAGTATAAAAATGTTGATTTTCCCCCTCCACCTTTACTAGCGATACTCTAACCAGAGCACAGTTTGGGTGCCGATTCTGTTAACTGATCAATTGTAGCATTTGTCGTGTTTGCACTCAGTTTCTTTATATTCGAAGTAATGTATAAGCAGATAACCGAATTTCTCTGAGTCTCCCTTAAGCTAATGTAGAAATCATGTCAGTAGCATCTTCACGTAACTGTACCAGCCTAACAACGAGGTCAGGTCGGCGTGATGGCCAATCTGCTACCAACAAACAAGTTCAAGGGTGTTTTGCCCACACGTTGCTGCCCAGAATAAACAATCAAAAGGAGATCTTCGATTTTCATATGATCTTAGCAGACCTCTATCTGATCCATTGTAAATCCTCGATATTGCTAACCGCGCCCTGTCCCTAGCATTTGTTTCACAGACAAAACTTGGGTAAAAAGTTGCTCGTTTGTCCGTTCAGTACCAGTCAGTTTCTAGACTGCCCGACGACTCTGGGGAAAGAAAGAACGTTGCTGGAGTCTAAACCAGAACCCATTGGGACATTGCACTGAGGTGTAATTTCCAAGCCACTGTCAGTGTGATTTAGAAATTCGCCAGCTTTTAACACCACGCGGTGAATAGTAAGCGGGTCTTCTAAATCCGATGGAGATTTCAGATCACCACACGTTGCGACAATAACAGATTCAATATTTTGGACGATAATACTAAAGAATTCATAAGTCGATTTAAAAACAGAGTCCATTGGTTTCGGCAGGGCGGGCTAAACTATGGCACGGAATCCGCCGACTATCCCATCGGAGTGTGCGATCAGAATCCGAGATTGCGTAATTTGGGTGTTAAGCTGGCGGAGGGCATCTGGCATAGCATCACCACTTCCGATGTACTGATCGCTTGGGTTACAAAAACCAAGTAATCGGTATCTGAATGCAGAACTCCTGTTCGAGTAAACCGATTTAGTTTTAAACGATAGACTTCCGCCTGTGACTTGTTTACGGTTTTTTCAAGTATTTGTAAAGATCACTATCAGTTGTTAGAAAGAGTTTGGTATTCTCGGTTTCGCCGATTGTTTTCTGGTAAGTCTCAAGCGTTTTGGTGAAGGCATAGAACTCTGGATCTTTGCTGTGAGCTTCAGCATAGATTTGGATGGCTTCTGCATCAGCTTGACCTTTGATTTGTTCTGCTGTTTTGTATGCTTCAGATTGAATTCGTTGTAGCTCTTTATCAGCTTGACCTTCAATATCAGCCGCTTCCCCTTCGCCCTCCGATTTGTATTTAGAAGCAATCCGCTGGCGTTCTGAAATCATTCGCAGGAAAACCTTTTGGCGGACTTGATCGACGTAGTTGATCCGTTTAATTTGGACATCAACGATCTCGATGCCAAACTCTTCAGATAAATTCTGCTGTGCTTTTTCCAGAATCATCTGAGCTATTTTGCGTCTCCCTACTTCAATTACTTCAATCTGTTCAGTGTTTTGCTCTCCTTCCTCTAGATCTTCCGTAGCTTGCCGGATATCATTCGTATTTCGGACGACCTCGACCAGTTTCTGTCCTGTTACCAGATCACGTGAGGCAGAATTAATAATATCATCAAGACGCGATTGGGCGTTCTCTTCAGTTTTGAGTGATTGGAAGAACTTCAGGGCGTCTGAAATGCGCCAGCGTGCTGTGGTATCCAACCAAATAAACCTTTTATCCTTGGTTGTAACTTCCTTTTCTCGACCATCCCATTCCAGAATTCGCTTATCGAATCGGTCAACCTTTTGAATAAATGGCGTTTTAATTTTCAAACCGGAGGTTGTGTGGGGTTGACCAATAGGCTTGCCAAACTGCGTAATGATAACTTGTTGACCTTCAGGCACAATGTAGAAAACGCCACTAAAAACCAAAATAATTACAGCTATAGCAATGCCAAGTATGATTAAAATCTGGTTATTCACAAGATGTCTCCTCATTGTCCAAGTTGTAGGATTGGAATTGGCTGGTTGGACTTATCGTCGATGATATAAACTTCCTTGGCGCTAGGCAGTATTTTACTCATCGTTTCCAAATAAAGCCTTTTTTTCGTTACTTCTTTGGCTTTATTATATTGAGCCCGAATTGCATTGAACCGGTCGGCGTCCCCTTTGGCTTCGTTAACACGCTGAAGCGCATACCCTTCAGCCTCTGAGATCATTTTTTTGGCAAGCCCTGAGGCTTTCGGGACAACTTGGTTGTACTCCTTCAGTGCTTCGTTAATGAGCTTTTCCTTTTCCTGCTTTGCTTCATTGACTGCGTTAAAAGCAGGTTTTACTGTTTCCGGAGGATTAATTTCCTGCAGGAAAACTTCGACGACCCTCAAGCCTGTATTGTATTCCGCTAATTTCTGCTTTAACCGTTCTTCTATGTCGTTTTGAGTCGAGGCTCGGCCAACAGTCAGCACATTAGTAACCGTACGGTCACCAACGACTAGACTCGTTACTGATTCACTCAGATCGCGTAATGCGGCCACTGGTTTTCGTATGCTAAACAGAAACTTGAGTGGATCAGAAATTTGATATTGGACCACCCATTCAACATCAGCAATATTCAGGTCTCCTGTTAATAGGAGTGATTCTTGTGATTGATCGTTAGGATCATATTGCGTTCGCACTCCGGCACTGTGTGTACGAAACCCAAATTCCGCTTTGAATATCTGTTTGACCGGAACCGCGAATTTTTTGTCAATGCCAAACGGCAGCTTAAAATGCAAACCTGGGTTGGTGGTATCAACATGCTTACCGAAACGTAAGATCAGGGCCTGTTCATCAGCTTTAACTGTGTAGAAACAGGTTGATGCCGCAATCAATACAATCAGTGCAATGAAGATCCAGAAAACCAATTTGGAGGTTGACTTGGGATCGAACTTCGAAATGTAAGATTCTATGCCGTCAAGTATTCCTGGATTTTCCACTCGATTCTCCTTTTATTCAGATAAAGATTATTAAAACCATTATAACACATCAATTACCTCATATCCATTTCATCTTCGATCAAGTCGTTTGAACTTGACACCTACCATCACTCATGATATTTTGAACCCATATATTAAGTGCGTAAAAGTTGCTGGAACCCAAGAAATGAAACCCAAAATTGGAATTGATGAGATCCAGCCATACCAAGGTGGGAAACCGATTGAAGAAGTACAGCGTGAACTGGGTATAGGAAATATTATCAAACTCGCTTCTAACGAGAATCCGCTTGGGCCATCCCCGCTAGCCGTTGCCTCCATGAAGGAAGCGATGTCCGATATCAACTTGTATCCTGATGGAAATATCTACTACCTAAAGCGGGATCTTGCCGTACACCTCGGCGTTTTACCTGAAAATCTCCTCTTGGGAAACGGATCTAATGAGGTTCTACAAATCGTCGGCGAAACTTTCATCTCGCCCAACGACGAGGTGATATTCTCCGAGAGTGCATTCGTAGTTTACCAACTTGTTTCCAAAATCTGTAGTGCCAAATCAGTCATCGTTCCAATGTTGGGTTTTGATCAGGATCTTGGGGCTATGGCAGATGCTATCACTGATCGGACAAAGGTGATTTTTGTAGCCAATCCGAATAATCCAACCGGAACAATGGTTACCAAGAATCAGGTTGAACAGCTTATAGAGCGGGTTCCAGGTCATGTCCTCATCATTTTTGATGAAGCATATTGCGAATATATAAACCGATCAGATTATCCTCAGACTATCAATTACATTAGTGAAAAAGAAAACATTATTATTACCCGTACTTTTGCCAAGATCTATGGTTTGGCTGGACTAAGAATTGGCTATGGTATATCGTCTCCAGAGATAATTGACTTGATGAATCGTGTTAGGCAACCATTCAACTGCAACACGCTGGCACAGGTTGCCGCACGTGCGGCATTAAAGGATTATCAACACGTGCGAGAAAGTCGTGAACTTAACGAAAGGGGTAAAACCCAACTCTACCATTTTTTCGATGAGATTGGACTCGACTATGTACGATCAGAAGGCAACTTCATTCTAGTCCACTTCGATACCTCCGGTCAGGAAATTGCAGATCAATTATTGCAAAAAGGGGTGATTGTCAGACCCGTAGCCGGTTATGGGTTTCCGAATTCGATCCGTGTCACAATCGGTACTGCCGAAGAAAATCAGCGCTTTATATCTACACTCGAAGGGATTTTGCAAACCACTTAAACGAATTGATCAAGCTTACCACCAATCCCATTTCGTGTCTTGTCACACGCAATTGGGTTAGCAAATGTATTAATGCCAGATTCGCAATATTCTGGATCTTGCTAGCTTCCTTCCTGGCAGTCTTACGAAATCTCGGACATACGGCAATACACTACTGGGACGAAGGATTCCACGCAATCGTTGCCCGTAACTTGCTTAAACACCCTCTCACGTTTACGCTCTATGATCAACCATGGCTTCCCTATGATTACAAAGGGTGGGGTGCTAATCATATCTGGTTGCACAAACCGCCGTTGGCCATGTGGAAAATTGCTCTTTCGTACTGGGCATTAGGTGAGAATACCCTTGCGCTGCGTTTACCATCTGCCATCTTAGCAACAATGGCTGTCTGGGTGACTTATCGAATCGCTGCAGATCTGTTTGACCGGCGTGCTGGCGTCATCGCCGCCTTCCTGCAAGGTTTCAACCCATTCCTATTTGGATCAATTCATGGCTATAACTACTCTGATCATATTGATATAGCACTTCTGTTCTGGGTCGAAGTATCCTGTTGGCTACTTATTCGGGCAATCCGTAGCGGTACATTGGGACTATACGCTCTTTGTGGGATTGCCCAAGGGTTAGCCTACCTGTCGAAAAGCTATTTAGCACTGATTACATTTGGTATTGCCATTGCCATATGGGTCGCTACACGGATCAAAATGCTTAATCTAAAGGATGGGCGAATTAGAGTGCGTGATATTGCCGTACAGTTGCTGTCTTCAATGTTGACGGTAATACCATGGGTAACTTACTGCTTAATTAAGCATCCCAAGGAATATATATGGGAACATAAGCGTGTTTTAGATCACCTGTCTGCGGACGTGGAAAGTTGGGGAGCAACCTGGGATCGACCACTTTTTGACTACATGGTTCAGTTCTATCCAGTCATTTATACTATTGTGATCGGTGCTGTCCTATGCCTTATCTGGACAACGTTCAAGAATCGATCCTTTGGTGAATTCCTCACCTTAGCTTGGGTAATTGGTGTAGTAGTTCCACATTCTTTTGCTTTAACCAAAACGCCATCCGCGACAATGATTGTAACACCTGCACTGGTTATCTGCCTGTCGGTAATCATCAGCAGATCATGGCGAAAAAATGACTGGATTTACACCGCATCATGGTTTGCTTTGACATTAGCAACTGTAATCATAAAGGGAGGAAAAAGCCTGGTTAAAGGGCGAGATCAGTTTGATACGCTCAGTAAATTAGCTCCGTACCTTGAAACGAACTTCTGGATTATTAAACAACTCTTGGTGTTCGGGGTTGTTTTGGGGTTTCTGTTTCTTTGTCATTGGCTGATCCATCGATTTAGTTGGCAAAGATGGGTATGGTTTTGTCTTCGCCTTGGTGTGGTAGGAATCTCAATTTTTTATGCCAAAGGATATATTGATTCCTCAACTACTGTTACCAGCAGGAATGTAAATCACCCGTTGTATCAAGCCATTGGCGAAAAAATCAGAACCGATTTCCCTGACAACGCATGTTTCTTTATAGATCATTCGGACTACGGAACCCACTTTTATCTTATGTTTTACGCGGATCGTTCGGTTTATCAAACAACCACCAGAGATGCCAAACAACAGATTGTTGATAGGGATTTACAGAAGTTAGCTAACCAGGTCCAAGATGTGGGTGGGATACCATACCTTGTAGGAATTATAGGAAAAGATCATAACTATGATATCGTTTTCGAAGCGAGGGTTGAAGCAGCGATGGACCGAACCTACCGGATCTATAAACTTGGGGACTAGGCACAAAAAAAGGGCTAATTAGCCCTTCAAAAGATTCTAAGAATGCCCCCGACTGGACTCGAACCAGCACGCCTAAGAAGGCACAGGCCCTCAACCTGCCGTGTATACCAATTCCACCACAGGGGCATGATTTGCAATTATATCAATCACTGTTGAGGTTGTCAAGCTAGGACAAGCAATTCTATCCTTAATTAATTACGGCAAATTTTCCAGTATGTTTGAGTTTTTCAATTTCCCAGGGATGAGGAAGTTGTTCCTCTTTTACCAGATTATGGGTTTTAACAGAACCAATATCCTCAACATAGTAGATGTAAACTCCAGCTGATAAAGACTCTCCATCCTGATTTTTAAGGTCCCATTCCAAGCCAGGACTCTTATCAATGTGTTCCAATTGCTGAATCAAAGTACCTGATCCATCGTAGATGTAAATCATTGCACGGGCCGTTAAGTTATCGAATATCATGGTTTGATGTCGACTAATCTGAAATGGGTTGGGATAGACAATAACCTTCTGCAAATCCAGTTTTGCAGAAGGTATCGGCGCTTCAATGATCTCTAAACTGACAGGTTCTTCAGTTTCAGGGTTTACCATTACGGCAATATCGCCGATATCGCCAGATTGATTGGTTGCTGCCAAAGCATAGAAATACTGGTGATCAGGGTAAATATTCACGTCGGTGAAGTTGGTTGTATCTGGCTTAACTTTGGCTATTGGTGTCCAGGGTGGTTCGCCGGTATGATTACGATATATGATATACCCACTGATCTTCTGAATGGGTTTTGGCAATCTCAGTAGAAAACGATCTCCATTTGCAGTTGCCTCTCCAGTCATTCCAACCGGCGGATCAGGAATGAAATCTGGTATGACTGTCACTTCCTGAGAATAAGACTCGGTTGGCGTACCTTTATAATCAACTGCCGCAACTTTATATGTATATTCAATGCCATATTGGACATCTGTATCGGGAAAAACAGCACCTTCTATAATGCGAGGGCCAATCTGCTCAAATTCTTCTTCTCCTTCGATCCTTCGAAATAATTGGTACCCTCCAACAAAGCTAATCGGTTTTTCCCACCCTATTTTGACGCCTCCTTTGACAACTTTTGCCGTAATGCTGGGCGAGGCATATGCGATCTGTTTGGCGTTACTGGTATTTTGTTTTAGATCTGGTAAACTCTTGCCAGCAACTAATGCAAACGTAACCGAAATAGATTTGCCTGCTCGGATGGTATGTGGTCCTGACGACAAGATTCCCATGTAGTCCCACGGTGGAAACTTGAGTTTAACTAAATCTGCTCTGGATCGTCCTCCAATCCGCTTGGCAACTAGGAAATTGGGGTTCGACATAAAAAGTGATCGATTTGCGTCGTTAAAAACTCCAACATCTACTTGCCCTTTAATATTTCTAAAAGTATAGATTTGGTGGGCAGCCAAGTTTCCACTAATTAGTGCCGTACCGACATGAACAGGATCTCGTTTGTCCTTACTATCAGCATCAAAGGCAAAAAGCATGTGGTTTTCTTCGTCCCAATCCATCATATCAGTGCTTAATTGCCCCGCTTTTATATCTTCACCATCAACGTTCCAATTCGTACTGAGAGCAACATAAATACCTTTAAGATTAACCGCACCAGGATTTGTAATTGTTAACTTCAAAATCAGAAAATCGTCATATTCTGGATGATTTTTAGTTGACCAAGAAAAACTCTGCTGGTCAACAAGCAAGTCTAGTGGAAACCCTTTAATGCGATGTGAATCATATTGCGCATTTACAATCTGCCGTCCATCCGGTTTGGGATCAAGCGTAACCTCCCCAGTATCCGTTGTTCGCCAGTTGCCCGAGAGGGGGGCAACCCCTTTGTTCGTTAAGTTCCAAGCGGTTGCGACGTTTCCTTTTGCATCGCCAATCCAGATTTCGGAAAATTGTTGAAGATAGTACTTGCCACTCCCTTTAGGGTACTCAAAATTATCTGCAAAACCACCACCCCGAAATGCTGTAAATGATCCAAAATCCGTTACTGAAACATCGACATTTCCAGAGACGTGCCTGAATGCTTTATCAGCCACAGACAAAATTGGCATGGCAGCTAAAATCAGTAAAAGGATCATGGGTTTTGGAATCTTCATATTCATCCTTCTAGGCAGGTAAAACAGTGAGAAAGCTAAGGTATCATAGCAAAGGCTAAATATAGTGTCAAGGAAAGATTAATTCAGCGCCAAAAACCAGGTCAAAAAAAATCCTAATCATTTAGTCGATTAGGATTTTTGACTCAGTTTAGAGAAGTATTTCAGAATCAGAAAATTACTTGAAATTCTTGATTTTTCCCCAAATTGTGATGACCTTATTCTTGGGTTCAACAGCAATTTTCACATCATCACTAACATCTAGATCAAGACTTTCAACGCCGACGAGATCTCCGTAAGGCTCAGCTGACACCGGATCGCCAGCGTTGGCAGAAGAAAGCCATATCGGTTGCAACATTTTGTTTCCGTTAGTCAACTGGATATTGTCAACCAACATACTGAAAAGTCCCGCTGGAGCCGAATCAACTTTGGTTCCAACGGTAATGGCGGCAATTTGCTTGCCAGCGACGGGGGTTAGAGATAATCTGCTATGGACCCAACCACCATCTTCATCAGCTTGCAGTCGCATTCCTTGGGCTATATCCGACGGCCCAATTACTTTGCCGTCTGCTGTGTGAACATAAACACCACCGACTTTCAAAACACTCAGATTTGAAAACTTTACTTGATATTCGATGAATGTTCCAGCTTTAGCAATGCCTGCATCCTGTGAGACAGCTCTCAGCGCAGTCACAGGTGCACCCGCTGTGGTAATCTTAGCGTTGAGTTTAAGGGATTTACCACCAAACGGCCGTTTCGTGATAATAGCAGCAAGTTCCGAAGCAATTTTACCATCTACAGTTTTCGATGTAATCGCAGTTGCATCTGGATCAGAAAGCTTGACGCCTGAGAGTTTAAGTGTAGAATCCGATTTTTTAAGGACCTTAAAGGTTGCTTTAGCCAGCGTTCCGTCGCCGTTTGTTCCTCCAGTTAGCGAGGTTGCGGCTAAAGTTACCTTATCACCGTTTACCTTTGGAGGAATAGCAAACGCTCCTGCAGGCAGAAAGTCCGCGTTGATAATAGTAACATACTCAAGAGCAGTACCATCAAATTCCAGTGTAAATTGATACCCAGCAATATTATTGCCTTGACTAATCTTAATACTAACTTTCAGATCCTCGCCCACAGTTGGTGATTCTACGACAGAAGGATCAACTAGAACAACAGTCTGTGCCATGCAAACTGACGAAGCTAATAGCAAAATAACTAATGTAGAACGTACTATTTTCAATCGTGTCATGCTTTTCTCCTTGTAAATAATTCGATTCACAGAAAGCCTGTTTTCCCAAATTCCAACGCCGATTATAACATATCATCTCTTATGCACGCAAACTGAATCCTGAGGTCCTATGTTGAGCGGTAATTTAAACAGCATAATTTAAGTTGGAGCCAGTTTGTTATTCGCTCAAATCGACTTGAGATTTGCCAATGTGGCACCCCAGGCACCTTCCCTCTCATCAGCAAGTTGAAACTGAGCAACAAAACTTAGATCCGAAAGCACCGAGTGGACAATTTCTCGCAGTACACCCGCTCCTTTGCCATGAATGATGCGAACACGATATATTCTAATTTTCTGACATTCAATCAGATAGTTTTTAACAAGATCTCTCACGTCACTTGGATGAAACGTGTGTAGATCAAGAGTCCCATCAATCGGCAGCTTTTTAATATCAGCCATCAATTTAAATGTGGTTACCTGCAAATTTTACGTGCACAGAATTCAGCGAAACCGAGTTTGGAGCTGTACAAATTTTGGTTATGTCAACATTTTTGTTCAAACAAACAGAAATAGAAGGACAAATGTCCTCAAACTCCGCTATGTTTTTCGCCGTCTTCAGCATACTTTGCTATTTTATACTTAATATAGTCTTCTTCTAGGCTTAATTTAAGTTTTATGCGACAGCAACATTTTCCGGCATATTTTCCAGACGGGATAACCAGTACCCGATATCAAAGTTTTCATTGCCTGTCAAAAACCGCCAGAATTTGATTCGGTTGACAAACTCAAGACGAACATCATTCCCATACCATTTGTGATTTTTACCCAATAGCCCGGGTATTGAAGGATCATCAATATCATCTGTGTTCCAGAGTTGCATCTGGCGCACTGTTGGGTTCAGTCTCAGTTTAAACATGTATCGTGTGCGGTCAGTCAGATTTGGCTGGGCGCAATGCCACATGCCATGGTGAACAACTATAATTGTGCCCGCCTTACAGACAGAAGGTAGTTGCCCTAAGAAGTTCTGATACCGCGCGATGTCTGTCTCGCAAATGCGGCGATAATGGCTGCCTGGTAGAATCATGGTCCCTCCCATTTCACGTGGCGTGTCATGGGCAAAGTAAAAGAATTGGATGTCAAAATGCATGCGTATATCAATAATAGCGTCTCCATGCCAAATTTGACCGCTGTTGTTGCCGGCGTTAACAACATGAATAGCTTGGTGGTCATATAGAGGTTTCGGTCCAACCATACTATGAATAATTCCCTGAATTTCAGACATATTGAAGATCCTGCGCATAGGAGAATCTTGAGACCATACCTGACTGAATGCTGTACCAGCGCGACCTCCTTCAATGGTCCTGTCTTCCATAGCTTTATGAGCAGCTTTGTTTAATTCGTCAGGAACTAATTCGTCAAACCGAAGAAATCCATCAGAGGCAAAATTTGCCATCTGTTTGGAATCTAAGAGATAATTTTTGTTAATCATCGATTTTCTCCATTTTTTCGAGGATGTATTCAAACCTGAGATATGCAGTATGGTATTCCGTGCCTGGATAGGCAGGGAATTGCTGTGGGAATTGGACTACTCGCCAACCTTCCTTCATTGCGGCCAGAACGGAATTATATGGAGGTTGATCGCTGTCTCCTGTTGTAGCATTGGATCTGTCTGTGCCATCATATTCTGACCAGGCAACGACGTGGCTGTCAAGATTCGGTGTATGCAGATAAAGCATGAGTATCTTTTGCCGTAGCTGTGACATGTAATACCTTAAACATAACATGAATATAAATGAGAAAATTTCGCTTTAATTGATCATAATATATAGGAGGGTGCGAACTTGTCAAGGTTGAATTGCGGCTTATCTTGCGATTCAGGTAGATCAAACTTATAATTTTAGTGGATCTGTCAACTTAAGTTCATCATTTTAATCCAAACTGAACATGGTAATCCAACTGAACATGGTAGCGAATCAACGGACCTTCATTCCTTTTGTTTTTCTGTTTTCCTTTTTATCTCTTCATCTTGATGCAGCTTTTGAGAATGTGGGACTCTCCGCGCGACCAATGGGCATGGGAGGTTCATATACTGCTTTGGCTAAGGGAACTAACGCAATTATATGGAACCCCGCTGGCTTGGTTGACGCGAGTCGGCCGGAAATGGGTTTGAACTATTTCGAGATCCATGATCTGGTCAATTATAGTTTTATTTCGTTGGCGATCCCAGTTCAGTCGAATCGCGGGATTGGGTTTGGTCTGCTAAGTTCGAGCGATTTAGAAGAACTCTATCAGGAACTTGTCTTCGATATATCGATAGCGCAGAAAGTTTGGAAAACCTTGCAAATCGGTTTGAATTGTGGATTCCTTTCATCATCAGCTAGCATCGGTGAAATTCGGGTTGGATCTGGGCGTGGCGTTGCACTCGATATTGGTGCCCGCTACACCATGCAGGAAAATCAAGTAATGATTGGTTTGAAACTCCCAAATCTGATTTCGCGCGTCAATTATAATCGTCGGAAGTTAAAAAATGCGGAAGCCAAATCTTATCATGAAATACTGAACCGTGAATTTGGGATCGGTGTGGCGATCAAGCTTGGGTTGTTGTCCGAAAAGATGGCAGGTAGCATACTGGCGATTGACTATGCCAATGGAGCCCCTTTAATTGGTTTAGAGTACCTGATCCAAGGTGTCAATATACAGTTGGGTTATCGTTTTACCAATGGAATCTCACATGGTCCTACTGTTGGATTCGGTTACCAGCTCAATAGTTTTCGTGTTGACTATGCTTATGTCAACGGAAAATATGGCACATCAACCTCAGTTTTTTCAGTGACAATTTACGATTTGGGATTCTAGTTTGAGACGCCTCAAAATCTTACTGTTCGTTCTCTTTTTCACCTGTTATCCCATCTCGGCAAATGAAAATCTAAGGATTGTTGGAATGGGCGGTGTCAGGATTGCCACAAATGCTTCAGATGCCTCGATCTTCGGCAATCCAGCTGGACTAATTGATGTCGAGAAAAACAATTTGTCTGCCGCGGTCACGGTCTCTAATTTTCGCTATATCCCGTTGCCTGCGATTCCAGAACTACAATTCTCGGATCAACTAACCTTGGATTTAAGTCCATCAATCACATATTCCCGATCTTTTCATAATTTAGGATTTAGCGTTGGGTACCTATCAAAACTAAAAAATAAGGCCACGTTTTCACTGGAAAATACTAGATCTCAGTACTTGGTTGATGAACAAAGATTTCTAGCCAAGACACTTTCAGTTACTGAATACAACCAACTTTTGCAATTCGGATGGTATGTTGGATTCAGTAGAAAACTGGATCAATCACAGTTTGGATTTCGCTTAAATCGAATTAGTCAACATGCGAAAAGAGGTCAGGTGCTGATGGGTTTGAACTTAGATGCTCAACACGCCAGCGACATTAATGTCAATGATCCTCGAGCGCTAATCCCAGCTATTATCGACAGCTTGGATCTGGCAAATCTGGGGCAATATATTGATCAATTTGATGAAGTCAGTCAGGATTTGGAGATATCCAAATTCGACTTCGATCTTGGTTATCAGCACTATTTCAATATTGATCTGATGGGAGCTCGTAAGGTTTTAACTGGCGTGGTTATACAAAATCTACTGCAACGTAAGCTCGTGGAACGTTTGCCAACAATAATTGGTATTGGTGCAAATACCAAAGTTTTTCAGTGGTTAACTACTGGACTAGATCTGTGGCGCGTGCCAGGGCACCATGGGGTGGATTTTGCTTTTGGTTGGGAACTAGTGCAGTCATGGCAACGTGGGTTTTCCGGAAACATTGCCTTGCGAAATGGCCTGAGTCGAATCAATGGTGTCGGCATATTTTCATTCGGTTTAAGTCTTGGTTTAGGCGGGTCAAGATGGGAGTACTCACTGCAAAAATGTTTTCGGGATCAACCGTTGGATCAAGCTGTTCATTCTTTCGCCTCGACAGTCAGATTTTGAGTGTGTTCCTAACAATCTACAACGATTGATCCATTAGCTGATTGCATGCTATAATATGATTATAATGTCCCAAGGATCAGGGGAGGTAACTGATTAAATTATATCAAAAGGATTACGATAGATCTCAACTGCTTCGGCGGGTTGGTGACATTTCCCAAATAGCTGAAATTAAACAGTACCAGCTAACAACTGGGAAGCAGAAAGGAGTGCAAGCCGTTGATTTTCAGACAGGTTCTGGCTTCCATTATACTGTTCTTCCCGATCGAGGTATGGACATTTCCTATGCCGAATACCAGGGGATACCTTTGTGTTGGCGATCTGGCACGGGGGATGCAGCACCTGCATATTATGATTCGGAGGGATCAGAATGGCTGCGGGGTTTTGCCGGCGGCTTGTTAACAACATGTGGTATGACGTATCTTGGCGATCCAGAAGAAGATCAAGGACAAAAACTGGGACTTCACGGACGAGTCGCCTACCTGCCAGCTGATAACATATGGGTTGATAGCCGATGGGAAGGAGATAGATATACCATGTGGGTACAGGGGAAAGTCTCTGAAGTAAAGGCTTTGGGGCCACATCTTCTTCGAACACGACGTATTTCAACTGAGTTGGGAGTGGCGAGACTAAACATTGAGGATGTGATAGAAAACGTCGATTATAAAGAGAGCCCCTTGATGTACTTGTTCCACATTAACGTGGGATTTCCAATTGTCGATGATGGATCAGAATTTATCAGTAATTCGACCAAAGTCATTCCGCGTGATGATCGTGCTGAAGAAGGCTTAGACAGCTACAATAAATGCCCACCTCCGACCGCTGGTTTCGCAGAACAGGTTTTCTACCACGAAATGGCAGTTGACCAGGATAACCATGTCTATGTTGCCATTGTCAACAGGTCCTTTGGCAACGGACGCGGTATCGGACTCTATGTGAAATATCATAAGACACAACTTCCCAGGTTTGTTCAATGGAAAATGATGGATGAACGTGGATACGTTATTGGATTAGAACCTGCAAATTGCTGGGTCGATGGACGTACAAAGGAGCGCCAACGTGGCACGCTTGATTACCTTGAGCCAGGAGGTCGTCGACACTACGAAGTCGAAATAGGCGTACTAACATCAAACCAAGAAATTGATATATTTTCGTCCAAGGTAAAAAACAATTTAGAATAATCGGAGTTTATGATGAAACGATTCGCTATGCTCGCTCTAGCAAGCTCTCTGCTAATATCGATTTCCGCCGCCGCGAAAATTGATACTGTCCTTAGCATTGTTCCGCACGACGCTATTGGCCTCATTTACGCTCAGTCACTGAAGAATCTGAATCAGGAAATCAGTGACTTGATGGCTGAAATGAATCCAGCCGATCCCAATCGAGACTACGTTGCTGGTGTGCTGTCAGACATGTTTGAGGCTGGATTCGAAAGTCTGGCGGATTTGGAGGGAGATGGATTTGATATGAAACGGGATTTTGTTCTCTACATTCATCAAATTCCTTCCGAAACTGAGCTTGTGCTTTCAGCTGTTGTGCATCTCGCTGATCAAGATGCTGCTAAACAGATGATTGACGCTGAATCTGGTGAAGCACAGCAAATCGATTATAACGGGGTAAATTATGTCAAAATCGTAGATGAATCTGCTTATTTCTCTTTTTTAGATGATGTGATGATATATTCTAAGCATCAGGAAGTCTGCGAAAAAACTATCGATGTCTACAAAAAAGAAACACCTTCAATTCTGGAGAACCATAGTTTTACTAGCAACCTCGACTTAGACGATGCTTCCAACGATCTGGTTGGATTTATCGATCGTCCTTTACTCGCAGAATCCTCAGAACTAGTAGAATCCTTAGGCACCATTATGCAATTGCCGTTAACTGCTGATGATCAGGGCATGGTGAGTTCAATTGTCGGATTTTTTGATCAGATCCAGTCGATAACTTTGACTGTTCAACATGATACAGGAGAATTTGTAGTCACTCCAGCCATGCAACTTATGCCCGACAGTGAGATTGGAAACCTCTTCAGTTCAGCAAAAAACGATTTTTCTGCAATCCTCAAGTTCCTGCCAGAACAATCCAGTGTAAATGTAGGGGTAGGTCTGGAGCTTTATAAGTACCTCTCAAATTTTGGAATGAAACAGTTGGCTGAGATGAACGTATTGAAGTCTGATAATCCGGCAACTGCAGACGTTCAACTATTGTTTGAGGATCTTAATCAGAGTGTAGAAGAATTCCTAAATCTCGTTGATGACGAGGTGGGCATGGCAATGAATTTTAGTGGTAGTGTTATCCCAGATCAGACATTCGTCTTCAGAGTTATCGACGAGGGAAAAATAATCATGTCTCTCGAAGAACAACTCCAAAAATTAGATGCTTTTTTGCAGGCAGTCGGTGTGGCTGAAACAGGTATTGCTAGGGTTGATAATGTCGTGGAAGTCTATGAAGGCGTTGAAATTAGAAGATTCAACTACAATAACCTGTTAATGACCTCGTTGGTTCCTGACGAGATATCACAGAATCTGATGCCAAGTGACTATTATTACTACTATGGAATCGCCAATGGTTTTTTAGTTGCTTCGGCTGCAGGCACCTCATCTTCAATCAAGTCGATGATTGATAGAATCTTTGGGTTTGAGAACGGCTTTGATCGAAGTGATGGGTATACTCGGATAATAGATAAGCTGGATGCTAATGGGGATATGATACTTGCCTTGTCTCCGGTGACACTCATAAATCAGGTAATAAAGGTAATGGCTCCGAGTGGTGGTCCCAATATTGGAATGATGGCGGTCATGTTTGCCAATATGCCGCAAACGTACTCCATTGGTACAAGTGTGTTCAGTGATAATAACGTAATAAAGTTGCGGCTTTTCGTTTCGTTGCTTGATTTAAAAGATTTGTATACGATAGCAAGTGCCATGATGTTGCAGATGCCAAGGCAGACTTTCCAGTGAAGATTCTTGGCATTGACACGAGTTGTGATGATACCTCTGTTGCCGTTGTCGAAGATGGTAAACGCATCTTGTCTAACGTCATCTCATCCCAATTCGATCTGCACAAAAAATATGGTGGTATCGTGCCTGAGTTGGCGTCGCGAAAACACATCGAATCCATCAACTACATCATAGATCAGGCGCTGGCTGAAGCGAAAGTTTCGTTTCAGGATCTGTCGGCCATTGCTGTTACCAACCGTCCAGGACTGATTGGGGCCTTACTTATCGGTGTATCAGCGGCAAAGTCACTTGCCTTTTGTCATAACCTGCCACTTATTGGGATAAACCATGTTGAAGGTCACGTCTACGCCAATTTCATGCAACATGAAGAGCTCACATTTCCGCATATTTGCCTGACTGTCTCTGGTGGACATACGTTACTTCTCAACGTTAATAGGGGTTGGACGTATCAAGTCCTTGGAAGTACAATTGACGATGCCGCAGGCGAGGCTTACGATAAGATTGCGCAATATCTGGGATTAGGATTTCCAGGTGGGCGGATCATCGATGATATGGCAGGTGAAGGAAATGATAAAGCCATCGACTTCCCACGGCCGTTGATCGATCGTGATGACTACAATTTCAGTTTCAGTGGTTTGAAAACATCGGTTCGTTATTTTGTGGAAAAAGCTAAAAAGGCAGGAAATTTACCACCGTTAGAGGACGTCGCTGCCAGCTTTCAGGCCGCTGTGGTCGACGTATTAGTTCAAAAAACGATTCGGTCAGCTCAGGAGTATCAGGTGAAATCAATTAACCTAACAGGAGGTGTGGCTGCTAACAGTCGGTTACGGCATGACTTACGAAACGCGGCTGATGAAAATGATATACGCGTTTTTTACCCTCCTATTGAACTTTGTACTGACAATGCTGCCATGATTGCTGGAATTGCCTACCAAAAATATCAGCAGGGACAACGCGATGGACTAGATCTTAACGCCTCAGCAAATTCGGATCTAGGACAATGAGTATTGAAAAAGCCGCTGACACGCTGAGAAGTGGCGGTGTGGTTGCTTTTCCCACCGATACTGTTTATGGAATCGGCGTTGATCCATTTCAACCCAAAGCCATTCAGAAGCTTTACACTATTAAGGGCCGTTCTGAAAACAAGCCGATACCAATTCTGGTCGGATCCTGTCAAGATGTTGAAAATATTGCTCAGAACCTGCCTAAGATCTTTTTTCAACTGGTTAAGCAATTTTGGCCTGGAGCATTAACGTTAATCGTTGAAGCAAAAGGATTACCAGTTCAAATTACCGCTGGTGGGAAAACTGTTGGCCTTCGGATGCCAAATCACCCAATAGCACTGGAAGTGTTACGGTGTTTTGCTGGTCCAATTGCGACGACCAGCGCCAATAAGTCTAACCAAACACCTGCTACATCAAAAACCCAGATAGAACAGCAACTGGGTGGTCTCGTTGATTTAATAATTGATGGTGGGGAAACAAACGCAGGTACATCTTCAACCGTAATTGACCTTTTAAAAACGCCGCCAAAAGTTTTGAGACAAGGAGAAATCTTTGTCGAGGTGGGAACTCCTCAATCTTAACTTTTTTGTTTTTCCTCAATGACGGTATATTTTCTCACGGTTATGGAACCCATCTTTAATGACGGTTTCATCAAGGTTATCCTTATCTACCTGAATTGGTGTCAGCAAAATCGATGTCACCTCAATCTTGTCGTTGTTGACTAACTGAACCGCATCAGCAATTGAATCGTCTTTAGCCAGGGCAACTGCTGCCTCAGCTGCCCGCTTAGCGATCAGTTTGATTGGTTTATACACTGTCATAGATTGTGTGCCGGCAGCGATTCGTTGACAGGCTGCCAAGTCAGCGTCTTGACCTGTGCTACCTTGCCTTCTAACTTTTGTGTTTCAAGTGCTTGAATTGCACCACCAGCTGTGCCATCGTTTGAAGCAATAATCGCGTCAAGCTGATTATTTTGACGCGTTAAAACCTGCTCAGTTTTGTTCAGCGCGACGCTCGGGCTCCAATCTTCTACCCATTGCTGAGCTACAATCGCAATATTGCCTTGATCGATCAAAGGTTGAAGCGCACGCATTTGACCGTCACGAAGCAGTCTGGCATTATTATCTGTTGGCGCACCGCTGAGTAAGAAGTACTTTCCTTTTGATACTTTCTTGGCAATATAATCCGCCTGTAGAAATCCTACTTTTTCATTATCAAACGAAATATAGAGATCGACATCGCAGTTCATGATCAACCGATCATAAGCCAGAACTTTGATGCCTTCCTTTATGTGCTGATTCTACGATTTGGGCGGCAGCAACTCCGTCTTTGGCGATGACAACCAAGACATCAACTCCTTGGGCAATCATGTTTTCTGCTTGATCGTTTTGTTTCCTGGCATCGCCATTAGCCGATTGGACAATGACCTCAGCACCAAGTTTTTCGGCACGGGTCTGAAAGTATCACGATCCTTTTGCTATCGTTCAACGCGCAACGAATCCATCGAAAGGCCAATCTTGATTCTCTTGGTTTCTGTATCTGCAGACTTGGACTTTTTCTGGTTACTACAACCAATCAATAAAAATAAAATTGAACAGAAAAAAACAGAAAAATTTAATATATCCTCTCATCCATTCCTCCTCTGATCTGCCGAAATAATAATGATTCTGAAATGATTGTATCAGATTGAATTGACAGTAACAACTCAATTTTTTCTGGGTTTTCAACTTGTGTAATAGCAAGTATCTCACGAACTTTTGGGTTGTAAATTTAAGGTGTGTCATGTATAGTAGCGGCCTGGTAATAACAGGATGTAAGTGTAGGCATTCTATCAATTTTTAATCAGGTGAAGGATCGTATCTATGGCAACCAAAAGAGTCTTAAATCAGTATAGTTTGAAAATCACACAGCCTAGATCCCAAGGTGCGAGTCAGGCGATGTTGTACGCCACCGGTCTTACTAGGGAAGACATGGATAAACCGCAAGTTGGCATCTCAAGTAATTGGTATGAAGGCAATTCTTGTAATATCCATCTCAATTGTCTGGCTGCCAAGGTAAAAGAAGGAGTCGAAAAAGCTGGTTTGGTGGGTATGCGTTTTAACACCATTGGTGTTAGTGATGGGATTTCGATGGGAACTGATGGAATGAGCTTTTCACTACAATCGAGAGATATTATCGCAGATTCGATAGAAACAGTTATGAGTGCGCAATGGTACGATGCCAATATTTCCTTGCCGGGTTGTGATAAAAACATGCCAGGTTGTTTAATCGCCATGGGACGTTTGAACCGACCATCTTTGATGATTTATGGTGGTACAATCAAGCCGGGTTGTTCAGAGGAAGGCGATACTCTAGATATCGTTTCGGCTTTTCAGAGTTATGGACAATACATTGCCAGTTCCATCAGCGATGAGAAACGACAATCGATTGTCGAGAAGTCCTGTCCGGGGGCCGGTGCTTGTGGAGGGATGTATACAGCAAACACTATGGCTTCGGCTATTGAAGCTATGGGGATGAGCCTTCCTTACAGTTCCTCCATCCCTGCGGAAGATGTCGAGAAAGAAGAGGAATGCCTTCGTGCAGGTCGAGCTATCCTTCTCCTATTGGAAAAAGATATTAAGCCGAAAGATATCATGACCCGTGCTGCCTTTGAGAATGCTATGGTCTTAATCATGGCACTTGGTGGTTCCACGAATGCTGTTTTGCACTTAGTTGCCATGGCCAAAGCTGTAGATGTATCACTTAGCATCGATGACTTTCAGGTGGTAAGTGACAAAGTTCCCTTCATCGCTGACCTAAAACCGAGTGGCCGTTACGTTATGGAAGATCTACACAAGGTTGGTGGAACACCTGCTGTCTTGAAATACCTGCTGGAAAACGGTCTTATTGATGGGAGTTGCCTAACCGTTACCGGTAAAACTCTAGCCGAAAATTTAAAGGATATTCCCGGATTAAAAACAGGGCAAGATGTAATTCTACCACTTGAAAACCCAATAAAAGAAAGTGGGCACATCCAAATTCTAAGAGGAAATCTAGCACTAGAAGGTGCGGTGGCTAAAATAACAGGGAAAGAAGGCTTAAGCTTTATCGGAATAGCCAAAGTCTACGATTCTGAGGAGGAGATGTTGAAGGCGCTGGAGAGAAACGAAATTTCCAAAGGATCCGTCGTTATAATTCGCTACGAAGGGCCAAAGGGAGGACCGGGAATGCCCGAAATGTTAACGCCGACATCAGCGATTATGGGAGCAGGTTTAGGCAAAGATGTAGCCCTTTTAACCGATGGCCGTTTTTCCGGTGGATCGCATGGTTTTATTGTTGGGCATGTTACCCCAGAGGCCCAGGTAGGTGGTAATATTGCCCTAGTTGAGGATGGAGATCAGGTTACCATTGATATTGCGGCCAAAGAAATCAGGTTGCATATTAGCGACAGTGAACTGGAAGATCGTCGTAAAGCCTGGGTTGCACCAGAGTATAAGTTCAAGCGGGGAACTTTATATAAGTACATCAAAAACGTGAAGTCTGCGTCTGAAGGATGCGTTACCGACGAGTAGTCTTGTTATCGAGCTTTTTTACAACGGTGATAACGGCATACAGCGGACTTGATCGCGGTTCTGCCTCTTGTTGATTGTCTTGGCCTATTTATATCTAAAGACATACCACCGCTGCGCAGGAAAGTTGAAAAAGAACCCAACAAAGAAAGATACACCTAAACGCGCAATTGGGAAATACACGTGTAACAGGTCGTGAACAAAGTAAACACCCAACATGTTTAGACTAATGCTGCTCACACAAATGATGAAGAAACGGGCAGCCTGTCCTCGTATTGGTACATGGTCGGCTCTAAAACTCCAAAATCTGCCTATAAAAAAGTGAACTATCCCACCTATCGTGGCTCCGAAAAATGTGGCAATTACTGCCAGTTGCCCAAATGCGTGAAAAAGGCAACTGAGTACAAAATCCAATCCATTTCCGAACGATGCAGAAATTTGAGAGCGGATAAATGAAATTACCAGCCTCGGTCGTTGTTTTTCGGGTTCTAGCTCTATATTTATTTCATTCACTGCTGGTTGTTTCTGTGGTTTCGTTAAACCATATCAGCCGAAACTTAATTTCCTATCCTGAAAGATATAATTAATTGTGTTTTTCAGACCATACTTCGGATACCAAATATAGTTCGAAGTAAAGAACTTACGACTAACAATCTATATCCGTACACTTCCACAGATTGATAAATGGAACTCCTTGTTGGCATTGATCTGCCTTGCTCTGTCAATTTGAGCTGGAGAAAAACTAAACCCTAAACAAAATTTTCCACCTGTAGATTTAGGTCACTTGCAATAAAGGTCAGATTTTCTCGTTTAAGAATACTGTAGGGGGGCATATAAAGGATAAGTGGCATGAAATAACGACTGATCAAGTATTTAGATCACGGAAATGCTACCATAAAATTATCCAAGTTGCCATCTATCTGTATTTTAAAGGATCGTTACTAAAAATTTGCCAATATTCTAACTCTTTGTTTATCATCTCGAGCGTATTCGGTGGAGGGGTGCCATCATATTCATATTCGTTTGTAGGTGCAACTTCAGCTACAACATCGAGTCACACAAAAATGAACTAATAGCGGATGGTCAGTAGATACTATGGCGTAGCCAAAGGCCTTTAGACTCGTTACAAAATTGTTCGTTCTTATGTTTGCTAATTCTCAATGGAGTCGTGTATTGTGTCAGCGGAGTTTTGTATAACCGTGAATGTTTCACCTAAACTTAATACTATGCGCCAGTTCGATATATTTCCATTGATTTCATCTGCTTAAGTGGTATGTGGTATTAGCAAATCTAAGTTAGGTATAGACAAACTCAGCGGGGCTGTCACAATTTCCACTGCGCTATATTCTGAGTTAACTAATAGTGATCCGGCGTCCAGAAAACCACCATTCGTTGGGTAAACAGAATCGAAAAAAGAGTGGAAATTTCCTGCGTGACGGATAGACCATGGACCTTGAGCGTCGGTTCAATCTGATCCCAACCTGATTCACCCAGCAACATACGCCAGAAGAATCGATCTGGTATTTTCACACAAGTAGCTTTTTCATCCAAGTCGAAGATTTGCAGAGTGCCTGAATCGTGAAGACGTAGAACGGCTTGTTGATCATGGGTTTCAAAACAAATTGAAATTGGTCCTAGTTTACGGTCAGATGCGTCAATTCTGGATTGCAATTCTGGTAACAGTTTTCTCAGTAAGGCCGGAAGATTGACAGCGTACAACATCATAGACGAATTACCTGTTAAAAATGGATCTCCAGCACAGCCCTCAATCGTCAAATCAACAAGTGGGTGCTGACGAGGGATCTCGCCGCATATCGCTTTAATTTGTTGTTGATTACAAATATCCAATAGATAACCAACTAGAGCAGATAAAGATGTTGGATCCTCTCGATCAAATGCAACTTCAAGCACTTTGGCCTGCTTACCTTCAATTTGAAAATTGAGATATCCACCTAATGTATCTCTACTTCGTGCCACTACTGAAGGAAGAATATCTCTAAGATGGGATGGCGCCATATCCCAATAAGATCGAGGTCGAACAATAGTTCCACTATGAGACAAGTTATACTCGTCATAGAGTGTAGCAACCTGATTAAGATCCCGACCCTCATTGAACGTTTCAACCCTCCAATTTGTATCTTTTAAGGCGTCTATGCGACGGGATACAATTCGAAAACCCTCTAAGGATAAAGGCGTCCATCCAAGCTTACCGTAAAACTTGCCGGGAATAATAGAAAAGAGCACTCCAACATCATAATTCGCTGTCCGCATGTACTCAATGGCGTTTTTCATCAGCACAGTTGCGTAACCCAACCCACGATAATCCGGATGGGTACACACGCCACCGATACCGCCCATCGCTACGATAGACGAACCAATTCGCATCCGACGCTCCCATATGCGGAGGGATGCAACAATACGCCTGTTAACAACCACAACACGGGTCTGATCAAGTTGATAGGTGCAATCACCCTCAACATATTGCCAATATCGAGCATGTCCATTCGGCCGGAACACCAGACAATAGAGATTAATAGTCTCTTCTAATTCCGATTTATGAACACCTCGAACCTCCATTTAACGTACCTCTCTGATCAAATCTATTTGTTCCATGCGTTACTGTTGGCTCGATTTGTTTCTGTTTTTAAAAACGACCCACATTATTACTGATAAACTGATAATAATGATAATAAACCAGATGTGAAATCCCATTTCGGAATCTTGATTACTTGGTTGATTGGTATTTGCATTGACTATTTGGTTTGCTGTATCCATTTTTGTGGCCTGTTTGGGCGTTACCAGTTGCTTGCCAATTGGCTGATTCCCTGGAACTTTTGTCATTTCATCAATTAGAGACGAGGCCAATTCTTCAGTGAGTGGTGAAATTAATTCGAATATATCCTCACCTCCAGAATCTATCCCTGTACCGGCAACCTCAGCCAGGACCTCAGATACCGCTTTAATTAGCTGTTCCGGATTGTCCGCCCGACGGTAACTATCAACAACAGTGGCTAACATATGATCTTGTTCCATGTCGACGCCGATTACATCGATCCGTATTTGTTTATGCATTATCTCTGGCGTATACAGCCGAACTTTATCAGGGTCACTCGCTGCACCATCAGTGACAACTAATAGACGATAGCTGCCGTAGTTGTACTGTTTTTCCCGCTGTTCAAGAAGTCGGTTAGCACCAATTTTGAGGTATGTACCAAGGGGTGTTGTTCCGCCAGGTAGGGGAAAGTTAATCGCCTTAATCAAAGCCTCGTTGTCCTTTGGTCCGAGAGGATAAACCCAATGGTTTTTTACATTGGAACCACTGAAAACGAGTAGTCCAATATTGGTGCCGTCGAGAATTGTCGTTAAAACGGTTTGCAATGCTTCTTTGGCTGCATTCATCCTCGTCTTCGTTGGATCACTGCTGAATTTCTCCCCCATCGATCCCGACGCATCCAAGATAACGACAATGTTATCTGTGTGCACATTTTCATCAGGTAAGACAGTCACAGATAAAGATACAAGGAAGGCATAGATAGTTAATAGCACCACTGGCGAGCTTGTGTTCTGCATAGCCGAGCTCCCTTTTTGACATTATGGGTCTAATTGCTGATGTGATTGATGTGAGTAATAAAAATTTAAGAATTGAGCCTTATTAGAAATCAAAATCGGCTTCAGCAACAGACTCGGAAGAGATCTTAATTAAGGCAAATTCCACACGTCGGTTTTTTCCTGCTTCCGCCGGATTAGTTGGCTTAGCAATGACAGGTTCTTTGATGCCAACTCCAACTGGGACAATCTGTTCAGCTTCAATCCTCGCGTTTAGTCTATTGGCATAGGCAAGAATTGCTTGTTTGACAGCTTTACCTCTCTGCTCAGACAGTTTTAGACCAGCTCTCATTATTTGGTATGGTCCATCAAAGTCGCTCCCGTCATCAAATTTTTTTTGCTGAATGAGTCGAATCAATTCGGAGGTATCTTCCAAACTAAAGGGCCTACCGTTCATGAAGTACTCGTAATTCCCTCTAGTTCCCGTGCGCTTTAGAATTCCTCTTTTAATTCCGGTTTTTACCAGAGCGAACAGGACTTTCGAGGGATCGGTATGCCCTTTAATCGCTACTGCCGCGTTACCATACCGAGAAGCGAGCTCAATCACTCGATCGAATTCTTCACGATACCGGGCTTCACTAAACGTATCTTGATTGGCCTCAAATTGAATTGTAAATGATATTAGTGTGTTGTCATCAAGAACGTCTTCTTCGCTAAATGTTTCAATTTCGGCTCTAACCGATTCTTCTTTGAAACGTTTCCTTTGAATTGGGGTTGTAACGGTTGTTGTTAGGAAGGTTGCAAAGGTCGGCGAATTGAAATCCAAACTGGAAGGAATCAAATCGTATCTCTTTCTGGCAAATCCCCAGTTGACGGCCATGTCCAATCCATTTTTATTAAATCCTTCAAACCCGGTTACAATATTTGTAGGATCATTAAAAAATGCCATATTACCAGGTTGTCCGACAAAAGTACAATCAGCGATAAGTCCATGAGCGTCTTCATCAAGTGTTGGCAACACATCCTTCCCATAGATATCCTGCATCATTTGAAGTAGAGCCGTATACTCTTTTGATCCTCCCGATTCATAGCTCTTCTTCAACCGAATAACTTCTTCTGCCCCTTTCAGATACCCGGCAAAAAACTTTTCAATAATGCCTCTGCTCTTGTCGGAGTAGTCTTTTCGACATGCATAGACATCTGCAATCGATCGGGAGAGTGTTGCGGTACTAACCACCAATCGTGCGCTTTTGACTGTACCTCCTGTACCGTCACCAACTGCTTGATAATCACCAACCAAGCTGAGCATATCTGGCGTAATGACAAAGCAACCGGAGACCGTCGAATCTTTTCTGAACTTCTCTGCTGGGCTGTTTGCCCCCGTTAATTCATCCATCCAGATGATTTCCAGATCCGACTTTGGAAGCCTAGCAGTCAACAACATATCGTACAGCATACCGATATGAGGTCCTCCCTTTTGTATGGCAATCTTTTTACCTTTTAAATCGGAGATCTTTCTGATATTAGACCTGCCGACGAAATGATCACCGGCAGACCAAGTTAACTGGCCAAAAACAACGCCCTGCGTTCTTGGGTCACGTCCAATCACTTCGCTAGCTTGGGCAATCATTCTAAACGTACCACGCAGAATAGGAGATTTACCAGCCAGATAATCTCTGACTTGCTGCATGAAGTTATCACCTGGCACCAGCTTTAAATTTAATCCCAAACTCGCCATGATTGAATTAGGTTGGGTGTTTAACCCTCCGTTAGCGTAGAACAGCGCCGATTCGCCTCCCCAGGTGATATAGGGAATCAACAACGGATCCTGAGATTGGATAATTCTAACTCGAGTAGGCCCTATTTCGTCTGAGAAATATTGTTGCGCACTGGTCAGCGAAACGAAATATATCACACTCAGTAAAACAACGATAATCAACCTCTTTAAAGGCATAATTGGTCTCCTTAAATTTAGTAATGGCTAAAGAAATGGAATGACTGGATTTATCCACGCTGCTTCCAATTGAACGGATATCTTCACTATAGGCTTCTAACTGAGCAACCTTTGACTTTCCACAGATTTTGGGTATCGTCGTTTCTCAATAGTGTAATAGGCTTGTAAAAGATTCGTTTCTATGCCCAAGTCTTCTCGTATTTCCCCCAGCGGCTGCTCAAGATACCGAGAATAATCCACCTCGGACAAAGTCTGACAATCAGAAATAAAGCCAAGCTTTACAGCATCCTTAAAAACATGTAAGTCTTCGTCTGTGAAGCGGTATGCTTTAGGATATAAATACTTGGTAAAAAAACTGTAAAGGTTTTCCTCAGTGGAAGTCACACGGTTGGTACTTCCCATAGTGAAGCCGATGACAAAAGCCTCATCTTTTGCTAGGATCCCTCTGCCCAAAATAATGTGAAGGTAATCGTGTGTCTCTATATTTGTTTTTCCGTGGAAGATATCACCACCCGGCAAGTCAAATTTAGGATTTTCCACGATCTGTATGATGTACGGGATTTCCTCCTGTTTCAAACCGAATTCCTGAAGTTCTTGATAAGCCGAACTCAGGGTTTTATCACTGTAGGAAAGTGGGATAAACCAACTTTCAATTTTCTCTTTCAAATCCACAATATATTTCCCTTATAGTTTACCAAATTCTCTATTAGGTATTTAAAAGAGGACCTCACTGATATCATGAAGCCCATTGGGCGCGTTAACAATCCATCGTGTCGCGCGGATCGCTCCACTGGCAAAAGACTCCCGGCTCTGTGCGCGATGGGAGATCTCCAACCGCTCACCAATTCCGGCGAAAAGGACCGTGTGATCACCGACAATATCACCTCCACGAACCGCATGAACACCGATCTCTTTCTTAGGACGTACTCCAACTATTCCCTCACGTCCATAAACGCCAACTTGATTCATGTCCCGATCCAATGCAGTTGCCAGCACATCGGCAATACGAACGGCAGTACCGCTTGGTGAATCTTTTTTCTGATTATGGTGTGCTTCGATAACCTCGACATCATAATCATCACCAAGCGCTTTAGCCACCAGCTCAATGGCTCTTAACATAACATTAACACCAACGCTCATGTTAGGTGACATTAGACACGGAATATGTTCCGCCAACAAGCGAATTTTCGCCAATTGATCGGCCGTACAACCTGTTGTGCCAATGACCATGGACTTCTTTGCATCAACGACTTTTTTGAGATTGGAAACAGTGGCTTCAGGAGAAGTGAATTCGATGGCGACATCTCCCTGATCGATAACATCTGCTAGATTTGCCACAATTTTAACGCCAAGTGAACCGATGCCGGCGACCTCACCGGCATCGGTACCCATTTTCGGATGTGCAGGATACTCAGTTGCTCCAACAAGTTCCATGTCTGGTTGTCGAGTGACTAAGAAAATCAGCATTCGTCCCATTCGACCGCAGGCACCATCAACAATAACTTTTATCATAATATTCATACTCCATCAATTTCAAAATTTTGTCCTAATAAATACCTAACCATCAAAACAATGGTTAGAAACATCTCAGTTTTCAATATCACGTGCGCAACGGAAACCGACCCAGGAAATCATTTGATCAGGTAGCAGCGGAAACCTCGCGGTTGTTCTCACACTTCTCGGATTTAGACTCTTCCATGATCCACCACGGACTATCTTTGCTTTCCCAGGAACTTTCTTTGGTGTGACCCACTCCGCCACGTTTCCGGCTAAATCATGTATGCCCAACGGATTTGCACCTCTGGGGTAACTCCCTACTGGAACTGGTGCTTTAGATCTATAATTTAGTAGATTCCTGTCAGGAGGCTGGTTCCCCCAAGGAAATAGACGCTGATTATTACCTCGAGCAATCCATTCCCACTCAGTCTCAGTCAATAAACGTTTACCTGCCCATTCTGCATAAGTTTGTGCACCGTACCAACTCACGCCTACAACCGGGTGCCTTTCAAAGACGGATTGGACTTGATATCCATTGCTGGTTTTCTCAATCTTCGTGGCCTGAGAGTCAAGGCTAATTAACACTCTACCATCTGTATCGACGACACGCTGATAACTGTTCAAAAAGCTGACGTACTCCGCGTTTGTAACTTCAAACCGATCAACATCAAATGCTAAGGTAAAAACTGTATTGCCTGATTTTTCTGAAATGTCACTGTCTATACCAATCACAAAATTACTTTCAGGAACCCGAATCATCTGGTCAGGCGGTCGCAGATCAACCTGCGTATTCTCTGCCGGTTGCTCCTCAGGTTGCTCTATGTTGAACACAACAATAGTAATCGGAAGTTTGGTGTCAAGTTCGCCATCGCTAACTGTCAACGTGACTGGGATTTCAGTTTTAAGGTCTTCAGTAGACACAAAATCAAACGATGGTTCCCAGCGAATTCGATTCTTATCAAACTGAGCATCGCTTGGTAAATCCGTTGCGGTATAGGTGAGCGGATCGCCATTTCGATCATATGCCTGTACCTTGGTATCAAGCACTTCTCCTTCATTGACTGTTAATTTTGGTGTTGGAACTTCTCGTACCATAAACGCACCGATTTGGGTGAAGACTGGCGCAACGTTGATGGATTGCACCTCAATATCAAGATCAAGGGAGGTTGAGCGACCATCTTTCGTTTCTGCTAAAAATCTGATATTCTTTTCTCCGATCTGAGAGAAATCGGGTGTCCATCGAAACAGATTGCGGTTTGAATCAAAGTTGGTGTTATCGATCGGCGTAAATAACCGTATCATCGCTGATATTGAACAGTCGACTTGGATTTCGATAGTCTCTCCTACTGCGACAACATAAGGTGGTAGAGGAGTTGCCTTCAACACCAATCTCTTTGGCTTTTTAGCCAACACCTGAGTCTTTTTCGGCTTTACTTGTTTTGCTATACTTCTCCTTCGGACTTCGCCACCAAGCCAAATTTTCCCCTCAGCAGTTGCAAAGGCAAATTGCTTGCCATTGCCCGCACAAGCCAGATTTTGAATAGGCGAATTAACTTGTTTGTATCGATATGTTTTTGTTATCCGGTTAGCTGATAGATTCCATACTTGTATTGTGTTATCAGATGATGCAGAAACAGCAACGTTAGGTTGACGTGCAAAACAGAAGCTTACAATTTTATCGTCATATTCCATCAGATTGCGCATGTCGCCTGTTTGACAGTCTCTTACCTCTACAATGTTATTACGGACAAGTGCCATTTGGTCGCCTAAAGGGCTGAACGCCATCATATTCATATTAACATCAGATCCGTTTATACCTTCCCACAATGTTTTTCTGAAACTGTGGAAACTGATTTTATTATTATGGCGAATTACGAATTGATGCTTGCTTGTTGGGATGAAACGGAGCTCTGTCACATAACTGTAATTCGCACCAATGACTTGCTTCGGTTTGGTTTGTCCAATATTAAATTTCAAAAGTGTTCCATCAATCAAACCAACGTATAGTCCTGAAGATATGAACCAAATATCAGCGATTTCTTTTTTAATCTGTTCTGCTTGAATAGTGAATACTTTTTTTTGTCCTTGGATATCCCAGACGTGGATTGTACCAGTGCTTACAAGAACTGCAATCCAGTGTCTCTTTACTTCAAAGGCAACTTGTTTAGATACGTCGGGAAGCCGAATTGCGAAAATCCTCTTTCGCTTTTTAGTGTTATATAAATTCACACCACTGGAGGTAGTAGCCGCAATAATCTCATCATCGGCACTATAGTATAAGCCATGAACTTTTTGGCGAGTTCCATCAATTAGGATTTGTGAGTCTGCCTCAAATTCCATGACTGTAAAGAAACAGAGAAACAGAAAAAGAACGAGAATCCTATGCATCGTAAATTCCTGAGATTTACCTCACAAAGGTCTCTTTTCTTGTTGCGGTAAATTGATCGGCACTAAGAGTGCAAAAGTAAATGTCGTTTGCAACCATATCGTCGTAATTATCTCTTTCACTCCGGTGGGCAGATTGGATTTCGTCATCATGCCAACTCGCTGATTGATGACCGTCAGGTAATGTCCTTACAATTCGGCCTGCACTGCTATAGATCAAGATCTCTGCGTATGCCAAAGTCGCAGTATCATAATGAAACCATGTATTTGGAATGAGTTAGGAGGGTTCTATTCAGCCCGGTTTCCTGGCTGGAGGAACCTGATTGAATAGAACCTAGCATTATTAGCAAATCTTCGTAACCGGATTTGACCATCTAAATTGTCCTCAACTGAATCCGGCATCCATAGATGGTTGTCGAATCTGTGGTTTGCATCCGTACTAGAAGATCCAAATCTTCTACCTATCAAAAAACTCCAGACCTTTCCCAATCTCAAGAATTAGGTTAGGTGTTGAGAGACTGCGAACTGCCTTCACCACTTAGAGTGTTAAGTTTCATTGTATGAGGAAGTGTTGCATTCGGTCCAGCGATACTATTAACTATAATCTTCCAAGACTCATTATCTCCCTGCCATTCTAGTAAGGTCGCCGATTAAACAAGTCAAGAATTGTTTAAGCTGTTATGGGTCTAATTATAGCTACGAGCCCAAACATCATAGTAACGAACAAAATCCTTTGGTATCGCATTGGAATTGCAACTTTAGTCTCAACGTTACTAGGCAGAAAAAGCGAGATCTAATTTTCACCCAATAAAATTTTCAATTCACTGATCTGCGTGTAAGCCTCTTGCTTGGTCATATCGACATATTTTTCCGGAATTAGGCTTTGGTATGAACATTCGACAAATGCTAATAATTCCTGCAATTGTCGTTGTAAACTGATATCGTCGGGTATGAAATCATACCCAATTTCCAAAATCTCATCTACAGTCAGATTCCTCGATGTGAGATGTTTCTTGCGTTCAAGGTTGGTTAAAAATTGGACGAAATCAGCTGGAGAATAACTGGCGGTATGATCCAAAAATCGTCGTTTATGATCTTCAAGAAAATTATCAAGTGACAGTCCAACTTTTGATAAGACAAAGTTGATAAACTCTTCACGTTCTTGTCCTTCTGGATCAAAGACAGGTAAGTGTTCGCCAGCACGTCCGGTTCGTTTGATATCCGGTTCTAATTTGTCAGGCCTAGCAGTGATAATTATCCAGATAATTTTCCCTCGATTATTAGGGTCACTCATCATCCTCAAAATTGCGCCAAAAAGTCGTTTATCGACATCATGTGTGCCAGCACTCCGTCCTCCAAGTTCTGTATCTGCTTCGTCATAGATCACCATTACATTTCCCATGACTTCAAGGATTGACCGGATTCTCTCCCATGTCATTTCGGTCTGTCCCACGTACTGACCACGAACATTCTTGATAATTACCGGTAGGTAACCACACTCTTTGGCAAATGCTTTGAAAGTATAGGTCTTTCCAACACCGTTTGGACCAGGTACCAGAATGCCGGTTGGCATCAAGTCAGAGTTCCCACTCATGATGAAAGACTTCATTTCTTCCAACTTGGCTAGTAACTTTTTGGCCCCAATTACATCAGAAAAATCATAGTTAATAATTGGGAATTCAATATTACCGCTGAGTTCTTTCTCAATTACTTCTTGCGTAAGCTTAAATATCATTTCAGCAGTTAGCTTCGTGTTGGTATGATTTGCTTGCATAAACATCTTCTGCAAATCTTGCAGTGTCAATCCACCGGTGTAAAAAACGGCATCTTTTTCTTTTAGCCCTAAACTAACCTGGTGCTGCTTTTTCAGAAATCGGAGATACCTTTGCCGTTGTGTGTCGCTGGGGCGAGGAACTTGAATTGCGGTGACAAAAGGAAGTTCAACCACCGTTTCATTTAGTTCTGCTAGCGTTTGTGTAATTAGAACAGCCAGATGGCGTCCGCGAATAAAAGCAGGATCAGTAAACCATTGATGGAAAATCATCGCTTTTCGCTGTTCGACCTCGTTCGGATGATTGCTTTCCTGACGGTGGATCAACGATTCAACATGATTGATGATAAATCCCCATCCTTGCTTTTCGGAGTTAATAGTGTGAAGGCTGATTTTGCTCAATTCCTGAAGAAAAACCAATGCTTGCAGTGGATGCTGGATACTATCTTGCATATACTTCTGAAGTTCAGCTTTTCCCAGAATGGACTCAACAAGAGCCAAGTCGTCTTGATTACGGAACTGAACACCACTAATCAGATCGTAATAGGCAATGATACGCCGTTGATCGCCTTCTGGGGGATCCATCAGCCGTTTGAGACAATCAATTAAGCTATAGAACTGGTCTTTCCCAAGCGAATACAGATCGCGTACATTTCCGTATAGTATGAATTGATTACTCTGACCAGAATTGAACTTTTCGATAATTGTTTGTAGAAATTGCGGTGCTGATTTCCAATTCATTTTCTCAGTCTGCTGTTTTGAAAATTAAGGTGTTTACTGTTTCAAAGGGACAAGTTCATATTATGACATCTTTATAAGGATTATGCAATTGCTTAGACTGCTAGGGTGTTTAGGGGTGTTAATTGAGGTGGGAAATTTAACAAGTGTGGAATCTAAGAGTATTTTATTGCAAGTAAAGTTGATAGGTTGAAATGATCCGTCGAGTCAAGAATCCCACAAGCCACTAAGCTTTAACCTGAGGATTGATACCAAAATCTGCTAATTCTTGATTAACTTTTTTAGCAACTTCCACTTCATCTCGCAATTTAGCTACTTGTTGCTCTAGACGTGAGGTATGATCGGCTGACTGTGGTTGAGATACAAGAAGAATAGTGCCCCGAAGCGAAGATTGCGCAGTAATTATGTCCTGTTCCAGTTGTTCCATTGCCGTCTCTAGCTTTTTAAGTTGGTTAAGTTCGTTGGTCAATGCTTGTATTGTCTGACGGTATTCTCTTTTGAGGTTGATATCTTTCTCATCTTCATACTTTGATTTTGTTTCATTCAGGTCTTGCTGCAACTTTTGAACATCGAACTGTTCTAACAGCGATTTATAAGTGATTCGGCTTTTTAAGGATTTTATCGATTCGAAAGTGACCTCTCTGGACATCTGCATCAACTGATTGACCACCAATTGATTACCTAAATTCGTGATCTTTTCATCAAGTATTTGTTCCAGTTTGATCAAGTTCTCAAAATGGGATCTACCGCGTTCGTCAAGTTTCTGATGAAGTTCCTCTCGGCTCTCCTGATCCAGACGAGTTCGTTCCTCGTCGTTATGTTGAATCTGGTCTTCAATCTGTTGTTGTATCCGCTTACGTGGTGCTTTACCTAGAAGAAAATAGTATGACAACGATATAGTACTAGCGAGAAATGCCCCTAGGGCAAGAACAGGTTGATCAATAAATCCTAAGAAAATTCCAGCCGCCGCTGGACCATAAAAAAGAGGCTGAAAAAGACACTCTTTAAATAAATTCCAAGTCAATTTCTGGTATGAAAGATCATTGTCTTGGTGGATAGGCATTGTGACTTTCTAAGTACGCTCAATCGATCTAGATCCAACATCCTGCGCGAAAGTTGGCTAAAATATCAGTGGATTTCTATCGTTGAATATTCAAGTGGGCTTTGAGTAAGTGATCAGAGGTGAAAATTAGACAAAGTCCTACTGGTTATCTGCTTTGTTTCGATAACTTTGGTCAAATGCTTCCACAATACCTTTCTGATCCGGTGCAAACCCTGACATCCGAATATCTTGGACTAATCCTCCAAAGTCTCCTGTTCGTTTCACGTCCGTGGATTTAAACACCGGAGCGTGGACATCTTTAACAATTGTGGCGCCCTCATTGTCGTCATGTAGCTTATACTGTGAGAGAACAATCACACGTTCAGCCACGTAGACTGCTTCTTCCAAATCGTGCGTTACGAAAAAAACGGTATTTTGTTCCTGTTCGTGAATTTTTAGGATTAATATTTGAAGCACCTCTCGTGTTTGTGGATCAAGGGCACCAAACGGTTCATCCATGAGTAAAATTGATGGTTTTCGAATAATCTCCTGGGCGATGGCTACCCTTTGCTTCATCCCACCTGATAATTGATGAGGTTTCTTGCGTTCGGCTTCCTTCAAACCCATTTCCTGGAGATAAA
This sequence comes from Candidatus Poribacteria bacterium, assembly GCA_012963885.1. Taxonomy (GTDB): domain Bacteria; phylum Poribacteria; class WGA-4E; order WGA-4E; family UBA9662; genus UBA9662. The sequence continues at coordinate 44,890 of DTUY01000304.1, forward strand.
GCCTTGCCTTTTCTCTGTAACTACGATGCAATTGCCTAAAACGAAAAGGACGAATCCATTTCATAAGAAAATTGATTTCCTCTAATTCCATACCGTAAGCTACATTATCAATTACTGTCAACCAAGGAAAAAGCGTATAGTCCTGAAACACAATGCCTGTATTACGACTAGGTCCCTTGACGGGCTCTCCATCGACCAAGATTTGGCCTGAAGTGGGATGCATGAATCCAGCAATCAGGTTTAACAACGATGACTTACCGCAACCGCTGGGCCCAACAATAGCAACGAATTCGCCCCGTTTGACCTGTAAGTTGATGCCATCGAGAACAACCTTTGTCGTTTTTTGATCCTTAAAAACAAGTACCAGGTCCTTAATCTCCAATGCCAATGAGGATTCAGGCATGAATTTCTATTTCTCCAAACTCCAAGCGTAACGTGTTTGAATGATCTTTAACAATATGAAATCACAGGTAAACCCGATGGCGCCAATGATAAAAATGTACCATAAAATGATATTGACACCTATCTGTCTCTGAACCAGTATAATGCGGTAACCGAGTCCAGCTTCAGAGGCGATCATCTCGGCGGCGATTAAAAATATCCAAGCCTGTCGAAGCGTAAAGCGGATGCTGTTAAGGATTCTAGGCCAAGCGAACATCAGCACAACTTTGAAGACAACTTCTACAGTTGATGCTCCCATGGTGTAAGCCTTCTGTATCAGCTTCCTCGGTACATCTTTACAAGCTAGAAAAACATCCATCACTAGAATGAAATATGTTCCCAGAAAGATGAGCAGTATTTTGGCCGGTGTGTCCGTGCCAACAAAAATGAATATTAGGGGCAAAAGAGCTAGAGGCGGGATGAAACTGACAAAACGGACAAACTTCATATGCAACGCTTCAATGACTGAGAAGCAGGCCATGTGTAATCCAACGAGTACGGCGCAGGTGACAGTGATAGCTACACTGAGAACCATCAAACGGAGGCTATATTTGAGATCCTTCAATAGCCATCTATCGCCGGTCCGGCAGTTAACTTCAACTGTTTTGACAATTCCTGTTTGAATCTGTTTCAGGTTTGGCATCATTCGATCTTTTGGGTTTTCCTGATGCCGTTTATGTGATCCGTAGAGATACAGCGCTATGACAAAGACAATAGGCAGAAGAACTAAAAGTGATGCCAATCGCGCATCAATTTCTTCTCCAACTCGGTATAATTTCCGCACACTCATTTTGCTGGGCGAACAGCTTGAATAATCGTTGCATCGTATTTGAGATTGACCTTATCGTTGATTAGTCCATGACTTTTCGCGAATTTGACTACTTTCCTCTCCGTATTTTGGATTTCTTTACTGTTGAGGAGGTCTATGGCACGTTGAGGATCCAAAAACAGATCTGTTCCTCCAAGCATTTTATTGAATTCTGCCGGTTTAGTACCAGCCAACTCCGACATAATGCTAATGGCTTCCTGCCGCGTTTCAGGATTCTTAATCATGTCCATGGCATCATACCAAGCGGAGACGAAAGCTTGAGCAACTCTGGGGTTTTGCTTTAAACGTTTGTTATTAAATACCACCAAGTCGATAATTTCACCGGGGATCTTTTTACTGTTAAACAAAACGTAGCCGCGTCCTGCCTCCTCGGCCAGAAAAAGGTGTGGATTCCATGTAACAACCGCTTCTGCTCTTCCTGCTATAAAAGCGCGTCCCGCATCATCACCAGGCGTGTTTTTTATCGTAACATCCCTTTCTGTTAACCCAATCGTTTCTAGATAACGAAGAAGTAAATAATGTGAAACTGAGAATTCTTCAAGTAGTATTTCTACGCCTTTAAAGTTTGAGCCATCAATACCATATTGAACCAGAATGCCATCTCCACCTTTACTGAAATCATTGACGAGCACGGCAGCAACATCAATTCCCGCATCAGCCGGTGGAAGCGCATCCATGATTGTCATTGCACAGGCATCCAGTTCCCCAGCGGTAAACGCCTGTACAGAGGCAAGATAATCCTTGAACTTCCTAAGTTCAATCTCAACTCCGTATTCTTGTGCCCGTCTTTTAAGGAATCCTTTCTCCTCCATCAAGTAAATTGGCATCCAGCCTGTCCAGATAGAAACACCGACCTTAACTGGTTTTGCGTATATGACTTGATTGCTAATGAACACAAGTAAACAGGAAATAAGGAAATAAGATAAATATATTTGTAATTTATGTCTCAATTTTTGCCTCCGTTAAACTTTATCTGTCTTTGACCAGCACAAATTCAGTACGTTGGTTTCGTTCCAACCAATCAGCATAAGCCTCATTTTGGTCGCGTTCGAGTGGTTCTCTGTCACCATGAGCGACAGTATTAATCCGGCTGCCTTGAACACTGTGTTCTCGAACCAGATACTGGGCAATTGATCCAGCGCGTTTCCTGGAGAGGTCCATGTTGATCTGGGATGAACCGGTAGGAGATGAGTAACCATGCAGGACCAAACGGTAGTTCGGATAGTGGAGAAGAGTATCGGAAAATTTATCAACAACTAGTTTCGACTGTTGACTTAACTTTGCCGAACCGCTACCGAAGTAGATGGGATCAACTCTCATTTCACCGATGCGTTGAGTTTTACTTTCAATCTCCTCGGCTTTCATCCTGGTAAATTGCCGCTTAGTCTCAACTGGTGGCGGTGCCACCTCTTTTTCTGGCATGCCTTTGATTTGAGGTGCCGCACTCGGGGTCAACTGGCTGAGAAAATCCTTATTCACTATCCAATATGCTCCACCGGGTTTGCTGGCAAATGGGTCTGTCATCAATTTATCATGAAATTGTTGAACACTAATTGTATCTTCAATAACCTTTGCAATCTTGTCAGTGGCAGTCTGACCTATGCCAAACCAGAGGTGATGGTTTTCCCTCAGATCGATAAAGTCGATACCATTCATGATGTTTTTCGCCACTGATTGATCAACCCCTCCATCTTCCGCTAGATACTGGATGAATTCAGATTCTCGTTTTTGGTAATAATCAAGCGTCTTAAAATATGCGCGAGTCACTTTCTGTACAACTTGTGGATTGCTTGTAACGATTTGGCGTGAGGCGATGCAGACATCGATGATAATGTCATCACTATCTTTGGTGCTGGTTAATAAGGTGTAGCCTTCCTGAATAGCACGTGATGTTTCAGGTTCCCATACAACTGCTGCCTCAACCTGTCCTTGTTTCAACATTTGGTAGGATTTCTCTGAAAGTCCATCAGTCACCGGCATACGCTTAATGCTAAGAATGTCGAAGTGTGTCAATGTGACATCTAATAGATGTTCACTGGGGAAACCTTTCGAGTAGGAGACCTTTGCACCCTCTAAATCGTCTAGAGCTTGAATTTTTGAACTGGCGACAACCGAATCGCCACCGTTGGATTCATCTACCAAAAAGATAATAACGCCTGGATAGTTCAAGTTGATGGCATTGAGTGTATAGCCGTCGATTGTGGCGACCACAAAATCATATTTGCCATTGACCAATCCTTGAAAACGTTTTTCCAGATCTTCCTCTGTTTCATAGCGGTAACCAATCTGAAGTTGGGAAAGAACCGTACGGAATCGATCGGAGCGAAAGAGACTATAACCAGACCACGGATCACCGGCAACGGTGATATTGGTATCGAAACGACCACCGCTACTGGCTTGATCGTATTTTTTCGCTTGTTGGTTTTCTTGAAGTTTGGGAATCACATATTTGTAAGCAAGGCCACCGATGACAGCTGTAAGAATAACGAGTATCATAAAGATCCGGCCAAGTGCCAATTTTTGTTCCGCCATTACTGTATTTCTCCTACTTTTAAGTGAAGTTGTAAGGATTGATTGGAGAGGATTATGGAATGCTAGTTGCTAGCTACGGCAATCTTGAATCGAAATTCGAATATAAAATATCCTATTCTCCTAACTTGCGTTCCTCTGCTGTTTCTGTCTGGGATTGACCCTCCTTTGTCTGCTGTCTTTGTTTCAGTCTCTCTGAGAACTCATTGGTTCCAGTACTCTGCTTAGCTGCAGCTCGATAGCGTTCGCGTTGACGGGACACATTCGTGCCGCCAATCTCAGAAGAAATTTGTGCCTTAGCCTTTGTATCCTGAACTTTGCGACGAACGGCATCTAATGCCTGATCCGTACCCTCTGTTGAAAGACCTTGTAGTCTCTGCTCGATTCGAACAATTGATTCACTGCTGATCAAATCAGCGACGGCTTCATCACCTTCTTGTTTCAATGACTGAACACGTTCCTGGAAATTGCCAAGTTCGATTTTGTAGTTTTCAACCTTCTGGTCTAGTTCTTCAAACTTACCTTGACGCTGTTCTAGATGAACTTCTAATTCTTCCTTTCTTGTGAAAGCGCGATTGTAGGCTTCTTCATGCACTTGTTGGTTTTCGGGTTCACGCTCAGCAATAGCTAAGGCCCCTTCCATTTCCTGCTCCGATTCGCTGAGTTGCTCTTCGTCTTTTTGGATCTCCTGTTCTGTTTGCGCCCTTTGCCGTGCAAGTGAAGAAACAGCATCAAGCATCTGGTTGTAACGTTTAATTTCTTGTTCTTCTATTGTTCTGTAAGTTGCTTTGATGCTTGATGTGCTTCCTGAAACGATGTCATCTCCTGCTTGAAGGAAAAAACCCTTGATTCGAATAAGGACTGATGAAAAAAAACCCATTTTCCTGCCTCCTCAGATATATTGATGTTTAAAATAAACTAAATAATCTATTATTCTGATTCACTCGGTTTGGGTTGCCCGAGAAATTTTACCACTTCCGCGCACTTAGCCTCGTAGTCATTTAGAATGCTAATATCCTGGTTGAATTTATGGATTAAAGCCTGTTTCCTAGCTCGAAGCTCATTTAGACTATTCTGTCGATTTTCTTCCAGATCCTGGATTCTCATGTCCATTTCTGCTTTCAACTGATCTATTTCCTGATTGGTTTCCTGTTCAATCTGTTTCATATCGTCCTCGGTTTGTTGAACCTGTGCATGGTGTTCTTGCTGATAGCTTTCTTCAAACTCTTCGCAAATTGCTCCTTTTTGCAGAGCATCCTGAACGATATCCTCAACAGACTTGCCTGAAACTTTGATAACAGGCGGTAGACTTTCTTTTGGGACACCTTCTTCAATGAGTTGCATTACTTTTTCAACTGAGTATTCACCACTATCTAGCTCCCAATTGCGATCAATTCCACCAGCTGTCAGAATTTTATCAATATCTATTCTGCTCTCATCATCATCGAACTCACCTGCGGGTAGGTCAAATAATATCTGAGAAACAGCACTATCAACAGAACTCAAGTCTTCTTGATTAATAATTTCATCTGGCCCCTCTGAGGTTTCGAAGTTTCTGTTTTCTTCGTTTATTTTTTCCAGAAAAGGGTTTGGTTCATCATTATTATGCCCAGTTTCAGTGGGATCCTGTAGAAAAGGATTTGATTCATTTTGACTTTCATCTGTATCTTCAGGGAAATCCACCAAGAAAGGATTTGGTTCGTTATCGGTGTCCTGATTCTCATCTTTTTCTGGCTTTTCTGTCTCAACAGTTTTATAAAAAAGCTTTTTTATAAAGCCCATATGCCATTCAGCCAAACCCTAAAATTTTGGGGATTCTAACACAATTCTATCTTCCATTCAACTGAAAACTTAAAGTGCTCCAAGGAAGGTCGGGGTAACGTGATTTTGGAGATAAACAAGCTAATTTAAATGCCAATATCAGCTACAGTCTTTCTCAAACTATGCCAATTTGACAAAAATCTCTAACTTTTGTTATGGAATCAACGTTTTTTAAGATATCCAAATCTAAACCACGGGCTTTAAGATAAAATCGAGATTAACCCTAAGGAAATCATTCGGTCATCTTTAATGAACCATCTTGTTGGAACTGATTATGACTTTCCAAAATCAATGCTATTTGGGAATTGGTATTAAACTTGCTCCTTTCACTGGAAATAAAACAGCAGAGGTGAGTATTAACAATGAGATACGATCAATTTACAATTAAAGCACAAGAAATTATACAAAAAGCACAAGATCTAGCTGTCCAAACGCAAAGCCCAGAAATTAATCCGGATCATCTGCTTGAAGCATTAGTAACCCAGGAGGATGGAGTAACCCAACCGATTCTTCAGAAACTTGGAGCAGACGTTGAGGGGATAAGACTGGCATTAAATCAAGCACGTGATCGCAACCCAAAAGTACAAGGAACAGGTCAGGAACCGGTTGTCTCACACACGTTAAAACGCGTTTTTGACCTAGCCTTAAAAGAAGCAACTCATCTTAAAGACGAGTATCTGAGCACTGAGCATCTTCTGATCGGTATCGTAGAAGAGAAGATGAGTCAAGCCGCCAAAATTCTGAAGAATCACGGTGTTACCAAAGATCAGGTTCTCAAGTCACTTGTCGCTATTCGCGGAGGACAACAGGTTACCGATCAGAACGCCGAAGAGAAATATCAATCGCTTACACGCTTCGGTCAGGATTTGACACTCGCAGCTCAAGCTGGAAAACTTGATCCTGTTATCGGTCGTGATGATGAAGTTCGCCGAATTTTACAGGTGTTATCACGTCGGCGTAAAAATAATCCTGTGTTAATAGGGGAACCGGGTGTTGGGAAAACAGCCATTGTCGAGGGACTAGCTCAGAGAATTGTCAATGGCGATGTTCCAGAGACCCTGAAAGACAAAAAATTAATCGCCCTTGATCTTGGTGCAATGCTAGCAGGCGCAAAGTATCGTGGTGAGTTTGAAGATCGGTTAAAAGCTGTGTTGAAGGAAATCGAACAAGCTGATGGCAGAGTCATCCTGTTTATTGATGAATTGCACACTATTGTTGGCGCGGGAGCGGCAGAGGGAGCGGTTGATGCCTCGAACATGCTTAAGCCTGCGCTTGCACGCGGTGAGTTGCGATGTATTGGTGCTTCTACGCTTGATGAGTACCGCAGACATGTTGAAAAAGACGCAGCATTGGAGAGACGTTTTCAACCGGTGATGGTCGGTGAACCGTCAGTTGAAGAGACAATTGCGATCTTACGTGGCTTAAAGGAACGTTATGAAACACATCACGGTGTCCAAATTCAGGACAACGCTATTGTTGCAGCCGCGACGTTGTCAAACCGCTATATCTCGGATCGTTTCCTGCCAGACAAAGCAGTAGATCTAATTGATGAGGCTGCATCTTGTTTAAGAATTGAGATTGATAGTGTGCCGCAAGAAATTGATGAAGTTGATCGTAAGATCATTCAGCTTGAGATTGAACGGCAAGCACTTGACAAAGAGGAGGATGAGGCTTCAAAGGAACGACTAATCCAACTCACTTCCGAACAATCCGATCTCGGGGAAAGACGGAACCAACTCAAAGCCAAGTGGCACAACGAAAAAGAGATGCTTCAAGGTATCCGCGAGATTATGGAGCAGATCGAAACGTTGAAAATCAGGGAAGAACAAGCTAGGCGCACCGGAGATCTCACCTTAGCGTCACGAATACTATACGGAGATCTTCCAAGTTTGGAATCACAGCTTGGAAATGCTAAATCAAGTTTGGAAAAGATGCAGGGATTAGGACAACTCCTGAAAGAAAAGGTTGATCAAGATGACGTGGCTGAAGTCGTTTCAAAATGGACAGGTATTCCTGTTGCTAAAATGTTAGAAGGTGAAATCCAAAAGCTGGTTCAGATGGGAATTCGGCTTCAGGCAGATGTCATCGGTCAAGATGAAGCAATTGCTATTGTGTCTAACGCGATACGGAGGTCCCGTGTTGGCTTACAGGATCAGAACAGGCCAATCAGTTCTCTTATCTTTATGGGGCCGACTGGTGTTGGGAAAACACATCTTGCTAAGACCTTAGCTGCTTTTCTATTTGACGATGAAAACACCATAATTAGAATTGATATGAGTGAATACATGGAGAAACACTCCGTGTCAAAGCTAATCGGTGCTCCCCCTGGATACGTGGGTTACGACGAGGGTGGGCAATTGACCGAAGCAATTCGACGGAAACCGTATGCCGTTATACTTTTAGATGAGATTGAGAAAGCACATCCTGAAGTCCTCAATATACTATTACAACTTTTCGATGACGGTCGCTTGACAGACGGTCAGGGGCGAGTTGTTGATTTCAAAAATACTGTCGTCATCATGACCTCAAATATTGGCAGTCAATGGTTCAATGATAAGAGTTTGGATCCAGACGAGGTTCATCGGCGGATTGTGGAATCTTTACAACAGCATTTCCGTCCCGAATTCCTTAATCGAATCGATGATCAGATTGTTTTCAATCAGCTCGACCTAAAATCCATAAAGCAAATTGTCCAGCTTGAACTAGATCAAGTTGCCCTGAGACTGTCGGATAAAAATATCAACCTGCAGATTTCAGAATTGGCCAAGGAAGAACTAGCTAAACAAAGCTATGACGAAATTTATGGCGCTAGACCGCTTCGGCGCACTATTCAGCGTAAGATTCTAGATCCTTTAGCTATCCAACTCCTTGAAGACAAATTTAGTGATAAAAGTAATCTTCACGTTGACTTTGAGGACGGTCAGTTTCACTTTCATCAGTCCTGATGTATGTTAGTATCCAATTTCCAATGACTGGTTAGTATAAACCTGAATGGACAAATTGCGGGCAGATCTAAGAAAAGCTTTTTTTATTTTCCTTGTTGATTGATACATGATAGAATCGGGAGTGTGGAACCTACGACAAGAAATTCACCAACTCCCTCTCTCTTAGATCTTCATCCCTCGTTCGGTTTCGGCGACCGGCTTGGGCTAGCGACTCCAGGCCATATCTTAGCCACTCAAGCTGGTCAGCTACTTCCGATCTTTGCGCAACAATCAGTTCGGGAAATGGATCGAACCAACCGCACGCCACTAGAAGTTATGTCCGCTGCGAAAGAAGCCATCCGTGCTTCTGGTTGGCAGGGAGCTTGGGGGGCTGATGCCGATCACTTAAAAACAGAGACCGACGTCATTAATTTAGCCAATGCTGGGTTCACTTTTTTCACCATCGATCCCTCGGATTTTGTCAATAATGCAGCGGCCAATTTAGTCCAAAATCGATTGAAAGGGGCTTTAGATGCAGTAGTTAAATCGCAAGCATTCGAGTCAATTGGTCAGATCGAAGATCTCTATCTAGGTAAGAATATTGAAGTAAGTAATGATCTCACCCTCGATTTCAAAAATAAGGAAGAACTGTACCGGACAGTCGTGAAATATGGTCGGGCGATTGCATACGCTGAAAAAATGTCGGGGTGGATCACTAAAGCAACATCAGGTGCTGACTGCGAAATTGAAGTTTCAGTTGATGAGACTGATACACCAACAACACCGATTGAGCATCTATTCATCGGTATGGAACTGAAACGTCGGGGGATTCAGTGCGTCAGCTTAGCACCGCGATTTGTTGGTCAATTTGAAAAAGCAATTGATTATAAAGGTGACCTCGACTCATTCGAATTAACGCTGGCTCAACATGTTGCCATTGCTCGCTATTGCGGGCCATACAAAATCAGTGTCCATAGTGGATCAGATAAATTTAGGATCTACCCAATCATTGGTCGTGTCTGTGGTAATCTACTACATGTTAAAACTGCTGGCACAAGTTATCTTGAAGCCTTAAGAGTGGTGGCTAAAAGGAATCCTGAGGCGTTTCTGGAAATTATTAAGTTCTCTATCGAAAGATTTAATACAGACCGGGCGACGTACCATATCTCGGCAGATCTTAATCGGGTTAATGATCCAGTAACCCTAAACCAAAAGGAAAGGGAGGTGGAGTTTCTTAATCTGGATGATGGTCGTCAAGTTATGCACGTCACCTTTGGTTCTGTGTTAACAATCGGTAAAATGCCAGACAATCAGCCTTTCAAAGAGGTAATTTTGGAAACGCTTAGCACTAATCTGGATTTGCACAATCAGCTTTTGAACGAACATTTAGGCCGCCACATTCGGCTGTTGAGTTACGGTTAAACGAAAGGAAAGCAAGGATGCAATATAGAACGTTAGGAAAAACAGGTTTAGAGGTCTCAGTAATTAGTTTTGGAGCGGCACCACTTGGCAGCGAATACCGAAATATAGATGAATCAGAAGGGATTTCTGCTGTCCATACTGCCCTTGATTTAGGAGTCAACTTCATTGATACTTCTCCCTATTACGGACGCGCCAAATCCGAGATAGTTTTAGGTAAAGCACTTAGAACCATCAACCGAGATCAATATTATCTCGCCACCAAAGTTGGACGTTATGGCCTCCAAGATTTTGACTTCACAGTCAATAGTGTCATCAAAAGCGTGGATCAAAGCCTAGCTCGGCTCGGTATAGACTATATTGATCTCATCCAGTGCCATGATATCGAATTTGGCGATCTCGGCATGATCATCAATGAAACTATTCCTGCGTTGCGAAAAGTTCAAAAACAGGGGAAAGTTAGATTCATTGGTATCACTGGGTTACCGTTGAAGATATTCTGCTATGTGTTGGAAAGAACTGCCGTCGATACCATTTTATCTTACTGCCATTATGCGTTAAATGATGTTTCTTTAGAAAGTTTGATTCCAACATTCGAAGATGAAAACATAGGTATTATTAATGCTTCAGCGTTATCAATGCAACTTCTGACTAATATAGGAGCTCCGGATTGGCATCCAGCTGACGACGAAATTAAAGTCGCCTGCTTGAAGGCAGCAGAACATTGTCGTAGTAAAGGTGCTGATATCGCAGAACTTGGTCTTCAGTTTGCCTTGGCTAATCCGAAAATTCATACAACCTTAATGGGAACTGCAAACCCCGAAAACGTCAAAAAAAATGTTGCTTGTGTCAATCAGACACCGGACACACAATTATTAACAGAAATTTTAGAAATTCTTGATTCAATCCGTGACAGAACCTGGTCTAGCGGCAGACCAGAAAATAACTAAATCATGCAAACAATTACACTTGACAGTCCAGGACACTTTTCAATATCGCAGACCGGAATTCCTACTCGATCTTCTGGCTCGGCATTGGTACGAATCCACCGGGTGGGAATTTGTGGTACTGATCTACACGCATTTCGCGGTCGACAGCCTTTCCTGAGTTATCCACGGATTTTAGGACACGAACTTGGCGTTCAGATAATGGAAATTGATGAGAACGATCTGGATCTTCACGTCGGGGATATCTGTGCAATCGAGCCTTATTTAAATTGTGGTGAGTGTATCTCTTGCAGACACGGAAAAACTAATTGCTGTACAATATTACAAACACTGGGTGTCCACACTGATGGTGGGATGCGCGAGTTCATCACCATACCAGTTAATAAACTGCATAAATCGGATTTGTTGAGTCTTGATCAGCTTGCGCTGGTTGAGACACTTGGTATTGGTGCTCACGCTGTGGATCGGGCCAATTTCAATCTGGGAGAATTTGTTCTGGTCATCGGCGCGGGACCTATAGGACTGACAGTTACTCAATTTGCTAAGATCGCAGGTGGTCGTATTATAGTGATGGACGTTAACGAAAATCGTCTTGATTTTTGTCGTCAGGTTTTTGGCGTTGAATTTACTGTCAACGCACAGGAAAATCCGGTTGAACAACTCAAGGCAATTACATCAAACGATATGCCAACTGTCATCTTCGATGCAACTGGTAGTGTAAAGTCAATGGAAAACGCATTTAGTTACGTTGCCTCAGGGGGAAAGCTTATCTTTGTTGGATTGGTACAGGATAATATTACTTTGTACGATCCAGAATTTCACCGAAAAGAGATCACCCTCTTTAGCACACGTAACTCAACGGGCAATGACTTTAGGCGAATTATCACACTGGTAGAGCAGAACAAAATTGATACCAATCCGTGGATCACACACCGTGCAACTTCCGATGAATTAATAGATGCTTTCCCAACTTGGCTTAAACCAGATTCTGGTACGATTAAAGCTATGATGTCATTTGAGAATCGGTAGTTGACCGCCGTTTGGCGTGCAGCAATTTCTGTATGCTAGAATCAATCTCCAACTTTTGATCTGCTAATGTAGAAATGGGCATTGACCGTTGCGTGACTGGAGGTTCGCTTGTTACGGTTGTCTGATAATTTTTGAAACGGAACTGACGTATAATCATTTCTAAAACAAAAAAAATAACGCAGATTATCAAGAACATTGGAGCAAGGTCTTTTGATTTTTTGATTAATCTACTAGGACGAGCGGCAATCTCTTCCATGGATGGCTTGAAAACTCCATTCGTTTGATCGGCAATTTTATGTAGCAACTGCTGATTTGTTGTGAAACTTGCTAGTTCTGATGGATACGACACTACCAAACTTGTTGTTTGCTGATCTTTAGCTGTTTTGGCTGTAATCAAATAGGCTCCAAGATCATCAACCTTGATTTTACCTTCGTAGCGAGTCGGTGTTGTACGTATCATCTCAACTGGCTGTCCCTGATAGTTGGGCTGTGAAACGCGAACAACTAGTTCAGAACTATCACCGGCTGCCAATAGGTTTTTTGCTTCAACAACGACTTTTATATATTCGCCATTAATAGATGTTTGTATGTCGAAATCCTTGCCGATGTTAGGTTGTGGTAGAACCGCGCTGACAACTTGTGTCCAAAACTTACCGAAATTTTCCCACGAAATCCAATCTCGTCCCCAACTGTTTAAATCAGAGGTAAAAGCAACTGACCGCCCCAACCCATAGTCCCATACTGCCAGAATCGGGTGATCCTTGTGGGATTTAATTAATATCTTTCCAGTTTTCTTTTCTGATGTGGCTATGTAACCGTGAAGATTAGGTGGTTGCCTTATACCGCCTAAAATCTGGGTTGTCTGATTGAGACGCGGAACGAACGTTTCTTGAACAGTGTATTCCTGTGTCAGATGTACCTCCTCGGCTAGTATTCGGGGTAGTCGCGTCATATCTTCAACGTGCACGTAACGTCCTTTTCCGTTGCGCGCAATCATTCTCAGTAAGTCCTGCGCGACATCACCTATGGCGATCGTGGTAATAGTAATATTGTCTTTGGCAACCAGTGCCGTCAATGATTCAAAATCACCGTCTGATTTGCCATCTGAGAGAATAACAATGTGCTTTTGCTTAGCTTCAGTTTTTTTGATTAATTTGTATGCTTTCTGGAGTGCTGGAAACAACTGTGTGCCATTTCTGGGACGTAGCGATCCTACCGCCTGTGCAACCCGTTGATGATCAGTTGTCGGTGGTATTTCAAGGCCAATAGAGGTTGCAAAACTAACTACGCCAACTAGATCCGCTTCGTCTAACGAATTAATAGCCAATCGAATGCTTTCGATAGCCAACCCAATTTTCTGGTCAGCACCCACATAGTTTGCCATGCTGCCAGAGGTGTCAATCAGCATCAGAATTGAGAGTGACTCTTTTTGCTGTTTGGGGGTCATTTTAAGTGGTAACATGCGCTCAAGCAGGGTGTCTTGATATGAACCTCTACCAAATGAATGATCGCCTCCAATGACAACCAGTCCACGACCGAAATCTCGAACATAAGTTTCGATCTGATTCATCTGTAATTGGGATAATTCGTCAGCCGATACATTTATCAGAATAATCCCCTCATTATTTTGTAATTGAGTGAAATCGGTTGGGAATTCAGATGGTCGAATCACATCAACTACAAAATTTTCGCTTTCAAGAACTGTTTTTATTGTCTTGGCAACAAATGGATTAGAGGCAATACAAAGTAGTCTAGACTGACCAGAAATCTGTGTTAAAGCATAGGCAGTATTATTTTCGCTTACCTCGTCGGCTACAATCACCTCGATCTGAAATTCGTGAGTGCCTGCATCAAAGATTTGTTGATCAAGCGCGATGATCTGTTTTCCTGATTTTAAGGATATTTCTCTGTGGGTAATCATGGGAAAGCCATTTCGATAAAGATTGATACTGACCACTTGATCCATAGTATTCTCAACGATGGCCCGAACCTTAAAAATTTCCCCTATTCGTATTTTTGGTGGGATTTGAAGTTCCTGCATAATAACTTCATTTTTCCGCTCAGCTAATATTGGTATGGTAAGCACTGTGATTTCGCTTGCTTGGGCTAGTTCCAGTATACTGTCAATTCTGCCGGTGTTTTGAAGCCCGTCACTGAATAGCACAATCCGCTTTTGAGCTACTTCCGGTAACATGGAAATCGCTAGCTGAATTGCACTAGCTAGATCAGTGTAATCTTGAACAATTGCGTTTTGCCAGATGGATTCAGGAGATACATTCAGGCTGTTCTGAACAGTCACTAAAGGAACTGAGACTGATGGCTGTTTGGCGAACGAAATCACACAATACTGATCCATTGGTTCCAGTGATTTAATGATTGTATTGACTTGATCGATTGCTAAGCGTTGTTGACTTTTCGGTATGCTTTTTGAAATGTCAATTAGAAACGCGAATACTAGTTGGTTGGACTGAGCTTTTCGATGTACTCCAGCAAGGGCTAGTGCCAGGCAAGCTAGACTGACAAGACGAAGGAGGAGAAGGAAGTTTCTGTTTTTTAATTTAGATTGAGTTTTTGTGCCTTGCTGAGTAAGCAGAAAAAAAGGGACGGCGAGGAGAAGAAGTGTGAGGAAGATCGGTGCTGTCAAGCTAAACATGGTGTATCAAAGTAGATTCATCTGTTGCGCCCCCCTGATGATTCAGCGTCAACAATGATTGGTTCTGCCTCTTCTGGGATTTCGATCCGATCTGGTAGTTCCCCTTCTTCGACTTCACTACTGCTTTCTTGCTTTTTTGGCTTGTTTGTTGGCTCAATTTCGAGAACAACTGAGACGAGAAGAACAACGGTTAAAATTCCAGCTACCGTAACACCAAGTAAGAATTTCATGTTTTGGCTGGCTACCACGAAAACAGCTGCTAAGATTGTGAGAAGAATAATTGATCTCAATCTGATTTCCTAATGTTTTTTTACATAGTTTGAAGTTTGGTGATTAGCTGTCTTTATGTTGCAGACTGATGTGTTTTTTCCATGTTGCATCATTTGCTTGCGGAAAATCGCGCCGATAATGTGCCCCGCGACTTTCAGTACGTTGAATTGATGCTTGAGTAATCAGCTTTGCCACGTCAATCATATTTTGAAGTTCAAAGGCTTCAATATCATTTGGCGAATAAGCCTGGTCTATCTCAATTCCATCAAGTATTTTCCTGACATGTTGTAGATCGTCCGCATGACGGACAATTCCAGCGTATTTCCACATTGATTTACGGACTAGTTGCTGGGCTGATTTCACATCGAAATCGATGTCAAGCTTGGAATCCGTTTTGTTTTTGACGGAATTTTTTGGCATTGGACGACCATCAAACTGATTAAGATATGCGGCGGCGGAGGTTCCTGCACGTGCACCGAAAACTAAGCATTCAAGTAGCGAATTACTCGCCAAGCGGTTAGCTCCGTGAACACCTGTACATGCCGCCTCTCCGCAGGCAAAGAGCCCTTGGATATTTGTTTCAGTTTCTATGTTTGTCCGTATTCCACCCATCATAAAGTGAGCAGCTGAACATACGGGAATGGAGGACGATGAGATGTTCAACCCATAGTACATGCAGGTTTGGTAGATTGTCGGGAAACGTTTTCGAATGTATTCTTCTGTAAGATGTGTTGCATCTAAATAGACACAAGGTGAATCTGTGAGTTGCATTTCATTTGAAATTGCTCGACTAACAACATCACGTGGTGCTAGTTCCTTCATATGGTGATATTTTTCCATAAATATATCACCACACGAATTCAAAAGGATCCCGCCTTCTCCACGAACTGTTTCAGATATTAAAAAATGAGGGGTACCTTCCATGAATAAAGTCGTTGGGTGAAATTGCACAAACTCCATATCTATCATTTCACATCCAGCACGCCACGCAATTGCACATCCATCCCCAGTAGCAATTGGCGGATTTGAAGTGCATGCAAAAATCTGACCCAGTCCTCCTGAGGCAATCACTGTTGCTCCAGCACAAATCCAATGTAGCTTATTGTTAACAATGGCAATCGTACCAAAGCAAACTTCATCTTCTATCACAAGGTCAATGACAAAACAGTATTCAATGTACTGAATCCCCCGCTTCCTCTGTAAATGATTAGCCAAAACCTTTGTGGTTTCTCTGCCTGTTTCATCACCACGATGAACAACGCGATGACGCTGATGTGCCGCCTCGATCGTGAAGCCAAGGTTGTTATTGCCATCCCCATCAAATTTTGCTCCCCACTCAATTAATTCGGAAACACGATCGATTCCTTCTTCTACCATGATTTCGACGGCCACTTTATCACAAAGACCGTTACCAGCTTTCAATGTATCTTCAACATGGTAATCGACTGTGTCGTCTTGGCCCATGGCAACAGCAATACCACCCTGAGCATATCGTGAATTGCTTTCTCTGAGTGGCCCCTTGGTAACCAAAAGCACATCACCATGTTGACAGATCTCGATAGCAGCTCGCATTCCAGCACTACCACTGCCAATTACCAGGAAATCGGTTTGGATCATTGGAAGATTTTTGAGATCGAATTCAACGATGTATCTGCGACTCATAGCTAATGATTAGGTTTCTGCTTAAAATGCAAAGAGATGCTTCAATTTTTTAAAAGGAATTTCATTCTAGCACACTGACTGCAGAATGGCAAAGTAAATAGGGAAATTTCAGCCTCCAATAGATAATTGACCTCCAGTTTCAATTCAGAAAATGTCTTGACAGAAATGAAAATATTCTGTAAACTAAAAAATTCGCGGAGCTAAGTATCCTGACACCGATACAAATTTACAGGAGAATAGAACTTTTTATGACAAAATACCCTTTGGCCGTATGTGTGCTAATTCTATTAATATTAAATACTGGCTGCATAGATAAACCGGGGCCAACCCCATATGAACTCGGTCGTGACAAGTTACTTGGTTCAGCTTTAACAATTGAGGCTATCGAACACCTAAAAAAGTCCGAAGAAAGACAAAGACGCAAAGTCGGACCGCGGGGGCTCCTTCTCATTGCCTACTATAGCGCGCTTTCAACTGGTGACGCTGGCACTCAAGGTAAATCCGCAGAGTTTAGAGGTGAAAAGGAACGACGCTTAAATGAACTTAATAAGGAAGAAATGGCTTTTCTTCTCGATATTCTTGGCGAGCGACACGGAGTGCTACAGAAAGATCTTTTCCAAATCTTTATTGATAAGATTGCAAAAGATCCGGATAAAATCCAGATCGTGATTGATGCGTATAGTAGTGAGCGCCATGATAAAACTCATCCCGAGTTGAACCAGATTTTAAAAGAAGTTGGTAGAGCAGAACCAATCGCTGATGCACTTGGCAACTCCAAATTCAGTGAAAATGTTAAATTGAACTTCGTGCGGCTTATCGGTGAGGTGAATGATCCTAACATAATTCCAAAGCTCGAAACGCAAAAACAAAAGAGTAGCGAAACAGTTGCTGCAGCGATCATATCGGTACTTTATCAACTCGGGAAAAAAGAATATAAACCCGATATTTTGGTAAAACTAAACAGTAGCAATCCAGCTATTCGTGTCTCTGCTGCGCGCACCCTTTCTTTGTTTGATGAGCCTGCTACCAAAGAGACGCTGGCATCTTTGAAGGATACGACTGGACAAGTTCGGATACACGCTATTGAAGCTCTGGTCAAATTCCCAACTAAGGATGCTGTTAATACGCTTCTCGATATCTTATACAATGACGCGGACGAAAATGCCAAGCAGTTAACAATAGATGCTCTAGTGGTACATGCAGAAAGCGGATTGGCTAAAGGGTTGGCCAAAACCTTGATCGGTCAATTGTACCAAACTGAAATTCCAAAGGACCGGCTACGGATTATAGCTATCCTCAGAACGGAACGACTGAGACGACAGATTAAAGCAAATCCTTATGATAACCTTGAGTTTCAGCTATCTGAGTTTTTTCAGAAAAAAGAAGATAACGACATGGTGAAGTCTTATCTAAGTCAGTTGTTAAATGATCTTGAGTCGTCTTAGTCTGCCATCTTCAATTGTCAACTAGCCAGAATTCTCCGCTGCTTTGATTCGACAGCATTTTAAGTAGGATAGCGCCCGGGAAATCAGGTGACATACCGGTTGCAATTACAAATACCTTTGTCGTGGGGGGGATATATTCTTGCATCTCCTCTGGGTGCGGGATTCCGGCAGAGGTGAGGATGCCGTCGCTGAAAAGTACCACGATTGTTGGGCTCTTCGGTTTTATAGAATTGAGTGTAGACAGCATGTCATGATCAGAAGCACGCGAACTCTTTTCCGGTTTAATATTGTTCAAATACTCTTTTGCTCGTTTGATATGGCCAGTAGTTGGGGCAATCGATTCCGGCTGATAGAAGCTGATTTCACCACTAAAAGTTACAATATTAAACTGATCATGACTCTCAAGGAAATCGAGCGAATCTTGGATTATTGTAACGATTTTCCTGAGCTTTAATGGACTTAGGTTCCGCATACTTGACGAAAGGTCGAGGGAATAGAAAATTTGTTGTGCGCCCGGTTGGCTCTCGATGAATTTTACCAACCTGCTCTTCTCGCGTTCCCTTTCTTTTCGATTTGACCCTGTTGTTCTTCCAATCATTTTCCCTAGGCTCGCGGATTTTTGCGGGACTGAGATAGCTGTTCCCAAATCCTCTGTGTCTGCGTTCAAGTTGATAGGTCCATCAAGACTGAATTCTGTTGGTTTTGAAGCAGATACAACACCGCGATCAGTAGGTGGTGCATTACTGGTTAGAATCTTCAAATTTGGTTGGTTCGTAATCACCTTGGAAATATTTCGTTTCTGAAGTTCTCTTCGTTTTCGTGGTGCCACCCGCTTGACCTTCATCGGTTCGGCTACCAAAATCTCGGAATAGATTATATTTTGTTGATCACTAATTGTTTGTTGTAAAATGTAGAGTGCTAAAATAACAACTAATACCATGTGCAGAAAGAAAGAGGTTCCAAGAGCACCGAATGATCTCTTTAAGCTCATCTGCAGTTACCTCCAGCTTACATGTCTTTCGCATCTAAGGATACTTGAGACTTGTAAATGATGTCCAGACATTTCTAGATGACAATGTGCCATAAATCGAGTATATTTTACGGTATAGCCAAACTAATTTAATTAAGATTGCGGAGAAGCAATGTGGGAAAAATTCTAGGTCTCAAGTGTCGAGAGACCGGCAGAAAGTATGAGAAAAAACCGATTCACGTTTGCGAGATGTCTTTCGCTCCACTTGAGGTCGATTATAACTACGAGGAAATTAAAAAATCGATATCTCGGAAATCTATCGAGAATGGTCCACTCAGTATGTGGCGATATGCGGATCTTCTACCACTCGACGGTGAACCAGTAACTGGTCTAAACACTGGCTTCACACCGCTTATTCGGGCCAAGAATTTGGCAGAAGCACTCGGCGCAAAAGAAATTTATATCAAGGATGATACTGTGTGTCGGCCGACACTATCATTTAAGGATCGTGTTGTTTCCATTGCTACAAGTAAAGCAGTTGAATTTGGATTTGACACCATATCATGTGCGTCGACTGGGAACTTAGCGAATTCAGTTTCAGCTCATGCCGCCATTGCTAAGTTAGATTGTTTTATTTTTATACCCGCTGATTTGGAAACTGGCAAAGTTGTCGGTACAAGCGTATATGATCCCGTCGTTGTTGGTATTAATGGTAATTACGATCAGGTCAACCGATTGTGTAGTGAGATCGGTGATGTCTATAGCTGGGCATTTGCAAATATTAATATACGGCCATTTTACGCTGAAGGGTCTAAGACACTTTACTTCGAGGTGGTTGAGCAACTTGGCTGGAAAGCGCCGGATCATATTATCGCCCCAGCAGCCGGTGGATCGTTGGTTACCAAAATGGCTAAGGCACGCCACGAATTTGAGATGATGGAGTTGATTGAGGATGGGGCCCACACAAGAATTCATGTCGCTCAGGCTGAGGGATGTGCTCCAATTGTAAACGCTCTGAAAGAAGGTAGTGCGTTCTTTAAACCAGTGAAACCTGATACTATCGCTAAATCACTCGCAATTGGAAATCCAGCCGATGGTATTTACGCAATTGAAACCGTCAGGGAATCAGGTGGTTATGGTGAATCAGCGACCGATGACGAAATTATTGGGGCTATGAAACTGCTCGCCAGCACAGAAGGGATTTTTACTGAGACCGCTGGTGGGGTGGCACTTGCTGCAACCAAGAAGCTAATTGAAGCAGGGAAAATTAACCGTGATGAAAGTATAGTTGTTCTGATTACCGGAAATGGTATGAAGACTATCGAAGCATTCAACGGCCATCTTAGTGAACCTCACATTATTGATCCACGACTTAAGTCTTTTACTCAACTGATGGAGTCTATTTAAGACTTATAATGGTAGGTATGGATATACTCAAGGGCATAATTGAACGAATCGTTTTCGAAAATGAGGAGAACGGTTTTACTATCGCCCGACTTAACTCCCCAACTCACGACGAGCTTGTTACAATTGTTGGAAATATTGCTTCTGTAAACGCGGGCGAGAGTGTCCTGCTTCAAGGCTTTTGGGTAGACAATCCGACTTATGGACAGCAGTTTAAGATTGAGAAGTATGAAACTGTACTGCCAGCAACGATTGTAGGATTACGCAAATACCTTGGTTCTGGAATGATCAGAGGTATTGGTCCGGTTATGGCTAACCGAATTGTCGATAAGTTTGGGTTGGAGACGCTGGATGTAATTGAAAAAAGTCCAGATCAATTGAACAAAGTCGAGGGTATCGGTTCGGCACGTGTTTCCATGGTTAAAGAAGCGTGGGAAGCGCAGCGTGAAATCAAAAATGTGATGATTTTTCTTCAAGCCCATAATGTCAGTACCTCGCACGCTACCAAAATCTACAAAACTTACCGAAATGACTCAATCATGCTTGTTAGGGAGAATCCATATCGACTGGCCAATGATATTTATGGTATCGGATTCAAAACTGCAGATACAATCGCTCAAAAGCTGGGTGTTGAAAAGAATGCACCTAACCGCGTCAAAGCAGGGCTAAAATATGTTCTCAGTCAAAAAGCGGACAGTTCCGGACATGTTTTCCTGTACCGCCAAGAGCTAATCGGAGTTTGCCAAGAAATATTGGAACTCTCACCGGATGATATTGATCTTGGCATTGCCAGTTTAATTGGTGAGGAAGAGGTAATCATTGAAAAGATCGGCGACGATGAGGCAATTTATCTGGCTCCGTTTTACTATTGCGAAGTCGGAATCAACAACACACTTAATGAGATCCTGTCCGTGAATCGATCGTCCTTAACAGGTCAATTTATCAATCAAGCTATTAGCCAAATCGAGTCAAAGTTGTCTATCCATCTTGCTGTGGGACAGCAGCAGGCAATACATACTGCGGCAAACGCAAAAGCGATGATACTCACTGGTGGGCCAGGAACTGGGAAAACGACGACAACGATTGGAATGATCTGTCTTTTTGAAATGCTAAATCAGAAAATTGTCCTTGCCGCACCAACTGGTCGCGCTGCCAAGCGGCTGAGTGAAATGACGCAACGTGAGGCCAAAACAATTCATCGGTTGCTGGAATTTTCCCCACAGGGGATGGGATTCAAGCGAAATCGTGAAAATCCCCTTGAAGCAGATGTGGTAATTGTTGACGAGATGTCAATGGTTGATCTGGTCTTGATGAACAGTCTGATTAAGGCTATCCCACCGGATGCAGTCTTAATCCTGATTGGGGATGTAGATCAATTACCATCCGTTGGTGCTGGCAACGTGCTGAAGGATCTGATCAGTTGCGGCAGGATCGAAGTGGTTGAGCTAACTGAAATATTTCGTCAAGCGCAAGAAAGCATGATTATCATTAATGCTCACCGAATTAATTCTGGTAAATTCCCTCAACTCAGTGGCTTGGACGATCGGAATTTCTTCTTTATCGAGGAAGAAGATCCAGACTTGGCGACCGAAAAAATATGTGGGTTGGTTAAAGACCGGTTGCCTACACACTATAATTACCATCCGATGGATGACATTCAGGTACTTTGTCCAATGCGGAAATCAACTGTCGGTTCTGAAAACCTGAATACGCTTTTGCAGGATGTTTTAAACGGCGATGCTTCCAATCAGATTGGCAACCGAAGTGGATTCCGAATCAATGACAAGGTTATGCAGATTCGCAATAATTATGATCTTGATGTATTTAACGGTGATATCGGTCGAATCACCAATTTTAGCCGAATCGACAAGATTGTGGAGGTTACTTTTCCCGAAAAAACTGTTAATTACGATATGCTAGATCTAAGTGAACTGGTTTTATCTTATGCCACAACTATTCACAAGTCACAAGGTAGCGAATACACTGCCGTGGTAATTCCTTTGATGACCCAACACTACATGATGTTGCAGCGAAATTTAGTTTATACTGGCATTACTCGAGCCAAAAATTTGGTGGTGATTGTTGGTACCAAACGAGCCATGGCATTAGCCATTCGCAACAATAAAGTCGTGCAAAGAAACACGAATCTAGCAAACCGGCTGGCGATCGCAGATGCGAATTTAGAAATCAAGCTAGATTATGAAGAACTCTTGATAGGTGACCTGTACATGAACAGTGGATCAAACTTCCTTCCTTCCTCGTCGGTTGATCAAGTTTGATTTGTCAAGATCCTTTCTATTCTTGAACCCCATTCGGTACACGTGGCATGCGTTCGACTAACCGATGTTCCAATGTATGCTGACGGATCACGTAGCGCATCACGTTGTTTATCAGTCAAATGCTCGAGAAATGGGCGTAGATCTGGGTCGTGCCACAGCAATTCTGTCAAAGTTTGTCCCGTCTCATGGACTTGAGCCACTAATTTTCTGGTGTGATCATAGGCGTCGGGAAAACCATAATAGGCCAAAAGAAGATAGATTGGTTCTGCTACTGTATTGCCCGCGCTCAGTTCAAGATTCTTTCGCATCTGATCGGTTTTTACATCCATCTCACCCAATACGCGACTTAAACGATAGATTGAATAATCAAAGGCGACAAACAACTCGGTGAGAAAACGGCTTGATGCCGAGTTTGTCAGATCTCGTTGGTGTTCAAGAATACTGTCCATAAATACTGTTTGCATGCGGGGAACAAAGGCTTTCCATAAACTCTTAACATTCTCGAAAGCTTCAGGATTAATTTTATGCGGCATGGTCGAAGATCCAACCAATTTTGGGTCGTATTTTTTGCTAACTTCAGCAATCTCTGTCCGGAACAGATGCCGCATATCATCAGAAAAATTAGCCAGAACAGTGTAAGTTGAGGTGACTGCATAAGCTAAATCACTGATAAACTCAGGTTCCACACATTGTGTCGAGGTATGGGTGTCAGATGGTTTTAATCCGAGTTGATCTAGCAAATCGGATTCAATCTGTTCCGGACTGTCGCTAATCATGGATAATCCGTTAAAGGCACCAACCGCCCCTGAGAATTGGCCACGTAAATTCCGGTTCATTCGATCAATTAACTCAATCCGGTTCCCAATTCGGCTAACGTAAAGTGCTATAGCATATCCAAAGGTGATGGGTTCAGCGTGTTGCCCATGAGTACGCCCAATCTGTACCGTTTCAGCGTGTTCACACGCGAGTACAATTAACTGCTGTTCTAAATTAATCAGATCAGGTAAAATAACCTTTTGGGTTAACTCTTTGAAACGCACCGCTGTGGCTGTATCCAGAATATCAGCGGATGTGGCAAATAGATGAACATATGGACGAGCTTCAGGTGAGATCTTTCGTCGTATAACGTTGACCAGCGACCGAATATTGTGACGGATTCGCGATTGCTCTTCGTAAACCTCTTCGGCCGTTACTTGGTCAATAGCTTTTTCAACTTGGTCAGCTATTTCGTGTGAACAAACGCCGTTGTTTGCCAATGTACGTACAAGCGCTGCCTCGACCTTCGCTTGATATTTGACGTAGGCAGATTCTGAAACATACGGCAAAAGTTTTTCCATAAACGCTGGATTTGCACCATAATACCTGAAATCGAGCGGACTGACCGCTTCAAAAAGTTCCATTGGTTTTTTCCTGTTGATAATTATAAGTCTCGACCTCCCGAATACGTGGAAGTTTCGGTTCGACCTGACTCAATTTTTGGGTTTTCTTGATCTGATTGATGACCTTTCGTTTTGGAAAGGATAATTTCAATTGCAGCAAATGGTTAAATCTAGATCTGACGTGGATCAATTTTTATAAAGCAGTGGCACATCGGTTTTAAGATCACCATCGATGATAGTTAGTGTTATATTGATCTAGTACCTGCATTGAAACGCATAATTTCCACTCCCCCCCTGCTTGATGACATTAGCATAGCCAACCGGTAATAGGTAGGATGCAGGAATCATCCGGAGAAGAGGGAATGCACATGATAGTGTTAGCCAACCAATGGCTCTAGGAACTCAATGCTCTGGCGGGCAATCGTCTCTGGATCAGGCTCGAAGTTAAAGACCTCAGTTGAAAGGTAGCCATCAAACTTGACCTCTTTTAGTGCTTCAATGATTGGTGGGTAATCAACATCACCGGATCCAGGAAGATACAGGTTATTATCATTGGTATGGAAGTGCGTTAAATAACTAGAAAACTGACGGATCTCTGTTGGCATATCCAGCCCCTGATTTGATGTGCTACAAACATCGAGAATCAGTCTGAAGTTAGGTTTATCAACTTGTTCGATTAGTTTTACCGCGTCAGCAGGCGTATTAATGAAGTTCGTCTGATTATCCGATAGAGGTTCCATGCATAAAGTTACGTCTTTGCCCTCAGCATAAACGGCACTTTGATAAAAAGTCTCTCTAGCGTATTCCCAAGTTTGATGAGGGTCCCAATTCTCTTGGACAGAACGTTGCTGAGGCGAGCCAATCACCATCACTTTTCCGTTTAGATCAGCACAGAGATCAATTAATGCGTGGAAATATTCCAATGTCCGTTGGCGAATTTCACTGTCTGGATGATTGACATACAAGCCTTTTGGTGATACCAGAAGCCAGTGCAAACCGGCAATCTCGACATTTGAGTCTTCAGCTGATTTTTTGATCCGATCCCGCTCTGAGGCACTAATATTCCTTACATCATCTGCCAGCGTAAACGGAGCGATTTCGACTGCTTTATAACCAAGCTTAGCTGCACATTCGAATACGTCCTCAATTTTCCAATTCTCAAACATTTCATTACAAATACATAATTTCATCAGTCCCGATTCCTCAGAATTCTATAATCTTACATTTTAGAAATTCTAGCATGAAATCAGGGATCACTCAAGCGCTTTTAAATCGCCAAAATAAATATGGTTTTTTACTTGACGTTGCTTTTTTCGATTTGCTATCACTCTTATTTTTATGGAATACTAACTATACATTAATTTTTTAGAATACTTAAAGAATCAGCTAAGGTGACAAGCTCATGATTGAAGTAAAGAACCTCACCAAACGTTACGGTGCAACAATAGCAGTAAATAACGTCTCCTTTTCTGCTCAAGCTGGAGAGATCGTGGGATTCATTGGACCAAATGGTGCAGGAAAAAGTACAGCAATGCGCGTTATTACCTGCTACCTGCCAGCGGATGAAGGAACAGTGACAGTTGACGGTTACGATGTCTTTGAAGAATCAATAGAAGCAAGAAAACGAATCGGTTACCTTCCTGAAAATACCCCGCTTTATACTGACATGGGGGTGGTCGATTACCTCAAGTTCATTGCTCAAATTCGAGGAATCGCCGGATACACACGCAACGAAAGGATCAAAGAAGTAATCGATATATGCAGTTTGGAACAGATGATGCATAAGAATATCGGTGAACTTTCAAAAGGTTATCGTCAAAGAGTGGGCTTGGCACAAGCGCTGATTCACGATCCGCCTGTTCTGATACTGGACGAACCAACTGCCGGACTTGATCCCTACCAAATTATTGAGATTCGAAACTTGATAAAAGAAATTGGCAGACAGAAAACCATTATTTTCAGCACGCACATTCTCTCGCAAGTTGCAGCGACTTGTGATCGCACGCTTATCATCAGCAACGGAAAAATTGTAGCTAACGCTTCACCTCAAGAGCTGGCACTCGGTGGACTGGACCAGCAAATAATGCAGATAGGCATCATCGGACCTCATGAAGAGATTGAGACAAAACTGGAACATCTCGATTTTGTTTTGGACTTTAAACGAGTCGATTCGGAAGCAGAATGTTTTCGCTACCATGTGACATCCCATAAGGATCATCGGACTGCTACAGAACTGGCTCAGTTTGTCAATCAGAATAATTGGGAGCTGACCGAACTATACAAGACGACAATTGATTTAGAAGATGTATTCTTGAAATTGACTCGGAGCGAGTCGCAAACACGCGGAGAGCTAGAGAATGAATAACATATTAGCTCTCTTTAAAAAAGAAACCAGCAGTTACTTCAACTCCCCCATTGCTTATTTTAATATCATCGCTTATCTTGCGGTTTCGGCAGGGCTGTTTTTCTGGTTTGGTTTCTTTTTCGAAAGACGTCAGGCTCAGATGACCTACTTTTTTCGGCTGATGCCCTGGATTTTCCTCTTCTTTGTACCTGCTATGACAATGCGGCTCTGGGCGGAGGAGAAAAAAATGGGGACAGTTGAAATGCTGATGACCTTGCCGATAAGAAGCTATGAAGTTGTAATTGGCAAGTTTCTTTCCAGTTTCTTACTAATAGCCATTATGGTCATTTTATCATTTCCAATTCCAATCACACTTTCTTTTTTAGGTGATCCGGATGGTGGCCAGATCGTTGCTAGTTATCTGGGACTACTTCTAATGGGAGCCGCATATTTGTCAATTGGTTTCTGTGCTTCCACTATCACAAGTGATCAGATTATTGCCTTTATCTCTGGAATCCTGATGTGTTTTGGCATGTTGGTAATTGGTTTCGTCCCATATTTCAGAGATTTCGGTTTAGAATCACATTTTGGCAGTATTACAAGAGGGGTTGTTGATACACGGGACTTAATCTATTATTTCTCGGTTATTGGATTCTTCTTGTACTTAAGCATTTTATCAGTTGAAAGTAAACGTTGGAGATAATTCATGGCTATTAAAAAACTTGTATACGGAACAAATACGGTTGTCTTAGCACTAGTTATCCTCGGCATTGTGTTAGCCGTCAATTTTTTGTCAAAACGGTTTTTCAATCGTCTCGATTTGACAGAAAATAAGATGTATACCATATCTAAGTCAACCAAGACAAAACTAAAAGAATTAGATGATGTTGTGCGAATTGAAGCCTATTTTTCCAAATCGCCAGTGCAGGTGAGTCGAATCCGTGAAGAAGTCAAGGATATGCTGGATGAATATGATGCATATGGAAGCGGCAATCTAAAGATTGATTTTCTTCCCATAGGTGATGATGAAGACTTTAAACAAAAACTGCGCTTCATGGGGATTCCCGAAGTTCAAGTGAATGTTCGTGAAAAGGATAAAATCGAAGTCGCAAATGTTTACATGGGAATTGCTATATTCTATGAAGATAAGAAAGAGGTTATTCCTGTTATACAAAATACTTCTAGTTTGGAATATGACTTGACATCCGCAATTATTAAGTTGACTAACAAAGAAACATCAACGATCGGTTTTCTCTCCGGGCATGATGAGTTTGATATTAACGCTCAAAATAGTGCTCAATTTCGCCAAGAATTAGCCAAACAATATGAGATTCAAAAAGTTGAAATTAAGGATGGAGCACCAATTGATGAAAAGATCTCGACTCTGGTAGTTGCCGGTCCCAAGTCAATAATCGGTGAACGCGAAAAATATGAAATTGATCAGTTTATTATGCGAGGTGGAAAGGCGGTATTTCTGATAGACCCAATTAATATGCCACCTGGTACAATTCAAGCAAATCCGCTTTCTACCGGATTAAATGATTTACTTTCACACCACGGTGTAGAATTGGGAAACAATCTGGTTGCCGATTATGCTTCTCACGACAATTTAACCTATTCCCAGGGTGGGTTTATGACAGTTACGCGTCCATACCCCTATTTCCCAAAAGTTCTTAAAGAGTACAAATTCTTGACTGGAGAGACCTCGGAAGGTTTAGCTGCCGATCACATTATCACGGGGAAATTGGATAGTTTGACGCTTCCATGGACTAGCAGTTTGAAGATAAGGATATCCGCTGATAATCAGCAAGTGAAAGCCGATATATTAGCCCAGACTAGCAAAGGCGCATCAACTGTCCAAAGTCCATATGACTTGAATCCCGGAGGACAACAGTTCCGTCCACCAAGTTCTAGCCGAAATTCGTTCATAGTAGCAGCAATCTTATCGGGTGAATTCAAAAGTTTTTACAATGGGAAGGATATTCCTCCTGTTGTAGATGATGCAATTGCTGATGAAGAATCTGATGACTCTAGTCGAGAGACCAAATCTGAGAGTGAACCAACGAAAATTGTAGTAGTCGGTACCTCCCAAATTCTGAATCAGGTTAGTCCGGCTGGGATGGCTTTCTTTCAGAACACACTCGATTATCTGGCGTTGGGTGGACAGCTGATTGGTATTCGTTCTCAAAAGTTAAGTGATAGGTCTTTTCAAACAGAACCAGGTGGTGCGACCAGATTATTAATCAAATTAATCTGTATTGGACTAGTGCCAACTTTGGTTGCTATTATTGGTGTTATGCGTTTTCTGTTAAAACGACGGGCAAGACAAATGATAGAATCATTCGGAAGGGTGTAAATCATGAAGATCAAACAAATTCTGATTTTGCTAGGTGTACTTATTGTTCTTGGGGCAGTTATACTGATTGTTGACAATCCATGGGGCAAGGATGAGCGGACCAAAAAGGTGGAAAGTGCAAAAAAACTGTTTCCCAGTTTTGATCCGGATGTCGTTACCAAGATAGAAATTACTGTTGATTCAACAACCACTATCCTAGCTAAATCCGGCAGTCAATGGTTGGTGGAATCAATGGATAACTATCCCGCAGATCAACAGGGTGTTAAAGACATACTTGAGAAAGTTAGCGAATTCAAAGTGCTGGATCTCATCTCAAAGAACCCGGACAAACAATCCAACTTTGAAGTAGATAGTTCCGGTGTTGAAACTGAATTTTGGGATTCCGGAAACAAGGTCTTGGCCCATGTTTTCATTGGCAAAACGACATCAAGTTTCCTCGACAGTTATATTCGAAAAGCTGATTCGGATGAAGTTTACACGGCTAAAGGATACCTGAAATCAACTTTTGACAAAGGAACTCGTACTTGGAAAAGCCGTAAGATTTTCGAGTTCAACAAAGGTGATGTAACTGCCTTGACAATGAAATCTGAAGTAGAAGAGATCGAACTTCAACTTGATTCTGAGGGCAAATGGCAGATGTTGAAACCTATTGTCTCACTTGCTAAGAAATCGGAAATCGACCAAATACTCAATTCACTCAGTACTTTTGAAACAGATGACTTTATTGATGGTGACGATTTTGAGTCCACATCGACAATTACAGCCACACTCAACGATGGATCTCAAAGGATCTTAATGACGGCGGATGAAGATGGTGGCAAACACCCGGCAAAGCGGGATGGGAAAAAACAGATTTTTGCCCTATATAAATACAATAGAGACAAATTATTCAAGTCTTCTGAAGACTTGAAGGAAGAACCACCCGTTGTTGAGGAAAGCGAGGGTAACAGTGAGAAAGACAATAACAACCCGACACAGGAAAGTGAAGGAAACGAAGAAAAATAAAATTGATTTTTCGTGCTAAGTACGCCATATTAAACGACCGTACCATTATTGAAGATGGTGCGGTTGTTTTGTGCGGTTCCAAAATCAGAGAGGTTGGGCGATACACTGAAATTCGAGATCTCTATCCCGCCAAAGTAGTTGATCTGGGATCGGCTGTAATCATGCCGGGGTTAGTCAACACCCATACGCACCTTGAGTTAACCCACCACAAAAACCTTGTTAACCATTATGCCCGTTTTACCGATTGGCTGTTCCAGATCACAACCAGGTCGAATTGTGATGACTGTCAGCAGATTAATCAAGCAATCTTGGACGGAATCCAGTTGAGTCTTGCTGGAGGTGCAACGACAATTGGTAACATCCACTCTTCTGGAAAAGGCCTCGAAACGCTGAGAAACTCCCAGATCCGAAAGGTCGTTTTTTTAGAAACGCTTGGGCTTTCCTCGCATGTTTTTGCAGACGAATCCGCCCGGATTAGCAAAACCCTGAAATCCCTTCGAAATGATGACCTTTTCACTACTGCTGTCACACCCCATGCCCCATACTCGACATCCGCAAACCTCTACCAATATTGCGCTGAGATTGCAAAATCAGATCAACTGCACCTCTCGACACATATTGCTGAGACGAAGGCGGAGATAGAGTTTCTACAATATGGCACGGGAGAATTCGCAGAATTATTAAATATGCTTAATATTTCATTGGATGCATGGAACCCACCTGGAGTTACGCCCATCGCATATTTGAGAAAACTGGGAATTCTAGATCTCCAACCGCTTTTGGCACACTGCAATTATTTGACAGACAACGATATAGATCTACTGGCTAGAAGTGGTTCAAGCGTTGCTTTTTGTCCCCGCAGTCATAAATACTTTTCTCATACGAATCACTCAATCATGCGCTTAATAGCAGCAGGCGTCAACGTTTCAATTGGAACTGACAGTTTGGCTAGCAATTGGTCATTGAGTATGCTTGATGAACTTAAATTCTTAGCCGATAATTATGAGGAACTTTTGCCCGAAACTTTAATTTCCCTTTTAACCATCAATGGTACGAGATCTTTGAAGTTAAAGTACATTGGCAAATTAGAAAAGAATTGGCAAGCCGATCTGATTGCTATAGGCATTTCTGACGATGGACGACCCGTGTTTGATCAGATATGCGATCAGGCCTCAGAAAACCTGATGACCGTTGTGGCCGGAACTATTTGTTACAGGAATGAGAATTTGGAAATCTAGGCGCTCTCTATGGTTTTCAGGTTCTTCCTCTAGTTTAACCAGCAACATCTGCTTATTTCAGCACGATCATCTTTCGTGTTGCTGAGAAATCATCGGTTTGAAGCATGTAGAAATAAACACCACTGGTTACAGGTTCCCCAAATTTATTCCGTCCATCCCAATAAATCGCGTCCGATTGATTCTCGTAGATCCCCGCTTGGCGGTACCCGACTTCAATTTGACGTATCTGACTTCCTGTAACGTCAAATATGGAAAGCTTAATGGTTGAGGCATCCGCAATTTGGTATGGAATCCACGTTTCAGGATTGAACGGATTTGGATAGTTTGGCAACAGTTTTGCAACCATCGGAATATCACCATTAGCGACCATCCAATCCCTTAATAACTTGGTTGCAAAAATAACGTCGGGATCAGATTTTTCCCATACTTTCAGTTCGGTTAGGGCGTTGCGGAGGTAAGCTATTCGATTGTCTCCTATCGGTGGAGCAGCAAGTGACTCAGTTGTGGTACCAAAGTGACTCGCAATTTGTACCAGATCAAAAATGTCAACTATATCATTTTTGTCAATATCGCCAGTTAAGCTTTCACCTTCTTTCCCGAACTGACCTGCCACAATTACAAGATCGAAGATGTCAACTGTCTTGTCTTGATTGATATCCCAAATAAGCTGTGGTTTTGGCTCTTTATATATAAATTCGATTGATGCTGACTGATCATCGGGATTCTTAACAATTATATTCACCAGACCTGCTTCTTCAGCTTTTGGGGAAATAACAGCTATCTCTTGCCTTGAAACAAAAGATACATCAATCCCACCAATCTTACCGAAACTTATAGTGGCTCCATTTTGGAAATTGTCACCGCGGATAATGATTGTCTCTCCACCGGTAGTTTGACCACTCTTAGGAACGAGACTCGAAATAGTTGGCTCTGGAAGAATATAGGTGAAGGCAACTAACTGTGTGGAAACTTGACTATCAGGGTTGGTTACTTGAATTATCACCTCACCTACTTCATTTATGGGAACATCAGCAGTCAACTTTGTCTTTGAAACGAAAACAACCTGTTTGGATTTTGTGTTACCGAAACTTACAGTCGCGCCATTCTGGAAATTTTCACCATTGATTGTAGTTGAA
>DTUY01000304.1:77069-116017 GCA_012963885.1 Candidatus Poribacteria bacterium
ACCGAAACTTACAGTCGCGCCATTCTGGAAATTTTCACCATTGATTGTAGTTGAAATGCCACTGGTAGTGATACCAGTTGTTGGATTAATCGATGCAACAACTGGTGCAAGTGATGTGTAGGTAAAGCTTTGAGAGAGTGTTGCCGAACGACCATCTGGGTTACTAACAACCAAATCTGTTGTTCCTGTCGTTCCGACGGGGACAATGGCAGTTAAGGTAGTTTCAGAGACGAAATTAACTTCTGTCATAGCATTTTCACCAATGCTAACTGATGCCCCATCCTGAAAACTATTGCCAGTGATAGTAACAGTCATACCTCCATTGACAGTGCTAGTTGAGGGTTCGATCGA
Organism: Candidatus Poribacteria bacterium; assembly: GCA_012963885.1. Taxonomy (GTDB): domain Bacteria; phylum Poribacteria; class WGA-4E; order WGA-4E; family UBA9662; genus UBA9662. The sequence continues at coordinate 77,421 of DTUY01000304.1, forward strand.
TGAAATCGAGGGCTTTCCCCCAACTTGAACTGAGATAATAACTAATGAACTTTCAACTTCATCTTCCGTCAGGATATGGATCTTTCTGGCAATTATTTCGCCATCATCCAATTTTACTATAATTTCAAGTTGGTCTCCTATATCAGCAACACTCTGATTCGTAAAATCTATCAAGGTGAAATCGAAAGTGCCTGCTTCGTTACCTGTGAATGTACGCTGAGAGCTCTGTGTTTCTTTATTGGTGTTTTTGATAATCACATCTGTATCTTCAAGGAGTGTGCCGTCATTTCCTTTTACTTGACCAGTAATTACCATGATAGGTACAGCCCAAGTACAAATGACTCCTACAATCGAGAATGATATTAAAGTGAGCGTCACGGAGAAAACTATTTTTTTCATGAAACAATCCTTCAGATTCTATAATTTAATCTTTACATTTTATCCACAGAAATCTCTGCAACAAGAGGTAGATGATCAGAAGCGAGGGAATAAAGTACTGCTATAGACCGAATCGTCCAATCCTTCGAGGTGAAAACGTAGTCAATTTGAGTCTTTGGATTGGTAGATCGATGAGTCAAAACTGGTTGGCTAATTGCACTCGAGGCATTTATAAAATCAAGTTCCATTTCCTCAATCATCCGGCTTTCGGGTATTTCATTAAAATCGCCGGAGATAATTACCGGTTTGCCCTCGTAGGCATTGGCAGATGCCCGGATTTGTTTAACATTCAAAATGGATTCAGCATTATCTAAGTGATGATCGATATGAGTATTCATAAATACAATTTCTTGATTGTTAACGTCTATTACCACTTGAAGTAAACCACGGCGTTCTGACGATTTAACCATTTTATAATACAGATTTTCCTGATGTACAATGGGAAACCGGGTGAGGATTCCATTGCCATAGTCACCATTTCGTAATTCGAGATTCTTGCCAAATGCCCAATGCATACTAGTTAAACGCGCGAGGATTTTTATCATATCAAGATTATGGGATCGATCGGCATTCCGATCCACCTCCTGTAATCCAACAAGATCGACGTTGGCAGAATGAATCAGTGCCGCAATGCGATCAAGATTAATATGTCCATCCATTCCTTCGCCGTGATGAATATTATAGGTCATTACCCGTATAGTAGTACTGTCCGTTTTCATCTTCATTTTGGCAAATCATGGTCATGACTTTTAAATACCGGCTTGCTCTCTAGGTGTGATTGCATGCTGTGTCTAATTCCAAGTGTTAGGAATGTATCTTAAATCTTTTAAAGACGCTGAAATATTTGTCTAAATTATTCCGGATTTAAGAGGAAATCAGCATCGAAACCTATTTTAGTATTCTATTAAGTAATCTGTCAAATGTTTTCCTTGGATAGGTAAAATATCGGTTGATCGGTGACCTTTAAGATGATTCCCAGTATGAGGTTCCGTGACAGCGATTGTGTTCGCTGTTTATTTGTTGCTGCCTATTCGGGCATAAGTTATAATGTAATCGGTTATTATTGTTGGTGTGAATCAAAAATATTAAATGCGATTTCTAGGCATTTACTGAAGAGAGAAGCGTGGTAAACAACTTTAGGTCATTACAAGCGTGGGAGACATCACAACAATTAATTCCTGGCGGGGTGAACAGCCCTGTTCGCGCGTTCAAATCCGTTGGTGGATCTCCGCTTTTTATTAGGCGTGCTCAAGGCTCGAAAATATATGACATCGATGGGAACCAGTACATTGATTATGTAGGGTCTTGGGGACCATTGCTTTTGGGGCATGCCGATCCAATAGTATTGTCGGCAATTTCAGAAGTGATGAAAGATGGTACGAGTTTCGGTGCCCCAACTGAACTGGAGATTGAGTTAGCAAATCTCGTGATTTCGGCAGTGAAGTCTGTCGATCAGATTAGAATGGTAAACTCCGGTACAGAAGCAACAATGACAGCAATTCGACTTGCACGCGGATATACAAAACGTGATAAGATCATCAAAATTGAAGGATGCTATCACGGTCACGTCGATTGTTTGCTCGTGAAAGCTGGTTCAGGACTGACGACTTTCGGGCTACCTGATAGCGAAGGTGTACCAACAGAGTTTGCCCATCATACATTAACGGTTCCTTTCAACGATGTTGATTCTGTTCAGCAGGTCATCGAAGCTTACCCAGACCAGATTGCCTGCCTGATCTTAGAGCCGATTGCCGGTAATATGGGGGTTATACCTCCAAAGGATGGTTATCTGGAAGAACTCCGTAGGGTTACTACTGAATATGGTATTGTTTTGATATTCGATGAAGTTATGACCGGGTTCCGTGTTGCTTATGGCGGCGCACAAGAGCTGTACGGGGTTGATGCGGATCTTACCTGTTTCGGAAAGATAATCGGTGGCGGTTTACCTGTAGGTGCATACGGTGGGAAAAAAGACATAATGCAGTGTGTTTCGCCAATTGGTGAGGTCTACCAAGCCGGAACACTGTCTGGAAATCCGCTGGCTATGGCAGCTGGAATCGCAACGCTGAAACAACTCTCGCAACCTGAGGTGTATGCGCAACTTGAAGAAACTTCAGGCGTAATCTCTGATGGTATTAAACACTCGGCGAAAAATCACAGTATTTCGTCTTTTCATAACCGTGTTGGTTCCATGATGATCTGCTACTTTACTAGCCAAGAAGTGATCGACTATGAAACCGCGAAAACATCCGATACAAGTAAATTTTCCAAATATTTTTGGGGATTGCTGGGACAAGGAGTATATGTCGCTCCTTCACAATTTGAGGCGGGTTTTGTGTCCCTTGCCCACACTGCAGAAGACGTAGAGAGCACTATTCGTGCAGTGGATAATGTCTTTTCAAATTTGTAATAACTATGTTGAACCTAGATTTTAATAGCATTACAAAGATTATAGCTGATGATCTAAAAGCGATTGAGAAGATTCTTCTTGAAGAGACACGGGTCCATTACGATTTTGTTGATGACGCTGTACGTCACATTATAGAAGGTGGTGGCAAGAGGATTCGTCCAGTCCTGCTTGTCCTGTCGTCAAAAGCATGTGGTTATACAGGAGGAGATGCACATATACTGGCTGCATGTATCGAGCTTATCCACGTTGCTTCGTTGGTTCATGACGATGTTCTTGATGAAGCTCCAATTCGGCGAAGTCAAGTAACACTTCATTCTAAGTGGGGTAACAAAGTTGCTGTATTAGTTGGTGATTACCTTCATGCCCGTGTGCTTTCTATGTTGGCTTCACGCCGCTCAGATGATCTGGCCCTTGAAATTCTAGCTAATGCCGCCCAATCAATGTGTGAAGGGGAAGTAATTCATGCCTACAAAAATGGTGAGTTTGAGATATCCCAAAATGATTATCTTAAAATTGTTGAATTGAAAACGGGTAAACTGATATCTGCTTCATGTCATGCAGGAGCTATTCTGGGTACAGAAAATCCTGAATACTTGAATGCCCTTATCACATATGGTGATTTGATTGGTACTGCGTTTCAAATTATTGACGATCTGCTTGATTTCGTTGCCGATCCAGAGAAATTTGGGAAGCAACCATTTAAAGATTTACGTGACGGCAAACTAACTTTCCCAATGATCTACGTTCGTGAAACCTGTACGCTTGAAGAGCGTGAACAACTCGAAAATATTTTCAACACAGTAGAATTCGAAGGTAACCAGACAATTGAATGGATGCGTCAACTGCTGGATTCCTATGCGGTTGAATCACACTGTCTTGAGGCCGCTCAAAAATATGCAGACCGTGCAAAAACAGCATTAAACGTGTTACCGAATACAGGTGCTAAAGTTGCCCTCAATGATCTTGCGGAATCTCTTGTCTCAAGAGACTCATAAATTTACCTACGTAACCTAAATAACATAGGTCTAGACTTCGATGTTCTACCCCGCATTCTTAAATTTGCAGGGCAAAAGATGTCTTGTCGTTGGAGCGGGTGCTGTCGCAGAAAGGAAAGTTATCTCTCTTTTACATAGTGGTGGTGACGTTCACCTGATCAGTCCCAGCATTACAAGGCATTTGCACGACTTGATCGAGCGTAATCAGGTTTCTTGGCGTGACCGACAATTTCAGGATGGAGACACCTCAGGATTTTTCCTTGTATGTGCTGCAACAGATTTTCCTCAAACTAATACCCGTATTTTTAAAGAAGCACACGAAGAGAATGGAATTGATCTTGTCAACATTGTTGACGTAGCACCGGAATGTACATTCGCCTCCACTTCAATTGTGGTACTTGACAAAGTGTCAATTAGTATTTCAACGAGTGGCAAAAGCCCTGCGATGTGTAAGCGTATGCGCGAATATATTGAGTCAAAGTTTTGCCGAGATGCTATCAACCATCTTGAAGATGAATCACACTGGTCAGCGTCTAACAACATCCAAAAGACTCCTGTAATGGAGGAACACGATTTCGAATCTAAAGTGCCATATCCAGTTGGATTTCTGATAGAAGGTCGTCAATGTATGACCGTTGGTAAGAGCCATGAACTATCAGAAAGAGTCAATCTGCTTCATAGATGCGGTGCCAAAGTCAAAATGACGAATGATGCATTGATGCAAAACTCATCTGCATTTCTGATTTTTACGGACGCAGGATGCCGAGAGTATGATGGATCCCAACTTGTTGAGCTAATGACAAATCCCATGTGTGGCACATTTTACACTCCCCTAACTGTCATAGACCGTGATTTAGTCATTGGGATCACTCCAAATTTAGATTCTAAGAGTGAGTGGCAACAGGCTAAGCGGATACAAGCAGATCTGGCAACCCAATTCGAAAGTCGAGGCTATGGTCATTTCCTTGACCTACTGGGTAGTTTTCGGTCTAAAGTAATGAACTTAATTCCAACGCAGACACAACGTAAACAGTTTTTTGAAGAGATAATTGACCAAAACTTTAAAGGTGAAAAGGGATCGTGCTGTTTCGATTTTGATAATTTGGGTTGTTCAGCCGAGTGCACATTTAATTTAGTTCGTACACGAAGAACAGATCAAGTACAACAAACAATCAAAAAAAAACTACAAACTTATTCTTATTCTTACTGACTAAATAAGTATGAACAAAATTGCTATCATTGGTACGAGTCATCATACAGCTCCACTTGAATTTCGTGAAAAACTTGCTTTTAGTACCAGCGAGCTTATAAGCACACTACAAACATTAAAACACCATTATCAAATTGAAGAAGTTGCTATTCTCTCAACGTGCAACCGTGTTGAGTTATGCGCTGTTATCAAACCAGGTGCCAAACCGCATATTCTATCTGATTATCTTGTTGATTTATACCAAATTAATAGGAAAGAATTTGACGGATACACTTATAGCTATGAAGGATTTGAGGCTATTTTGCATCTCTTTCGTGTCGCGTCAAGTCTTGATTCCATGATGATCGGCGAATCACAAATTCTCGGTCAAATCAAGGAATCATACGAACAGGCTCTATCCGCTAAAACAACTGGCCAATTACTAAATCGTCTATTCACAAAAGCGATTCAGGTTGGCAAACGCACGCGAACCACGACCCAAATTGCGTCACGGGCTGTTTCGATCAGCTATGTGGCAGTTGAACTGGCTAAAAAGATTTTTACAAACTTGGAAAGAAAAGCCGTTACGATTATCGGTGCAGGAGAGATGGGAGAACTGGCGGTGAGGTCTCTCGTCGAAAATGGTGCTTCCGAGGTCTCAGTCGTTAACCGAACCTGCGAACGGGCTGAACGTGTGGCTGAAATGTTTGATGGAACAGCAACCATTTTTGATAATAACCTTGATTTCTTGATCGAAACCGATATTGTTATCTCTTCGACAACTGCGCCTCATTATCTTGTTCAGATTGAGCCATTCAAAAAAATAATGGAAAAGCGTAATAATCGTCCTATTGTGATGATTGATATTGCTGTGCCACGTGATATCGATCCAAGAATCAGCAACATAGAAAATGCTTTCCTTTATAATATTGATGATTTGCGTCATATTATCTCATCCAACGTTGAAGAACGAAAACAGGAAGCTAAAACCGGCGAAGAGATTGTCAAAGAAGAAGCAACCAATTTTAACGAATATATTAAAATGCTAGAAGCTGATCCAACAATCAAAGCTCTCCACCAGCACTTTGATCAAATTATTGAACGCGAATTGTGTGTTTGTGTCAATAAAGCGAATCTTTCTAATGATCAGGAGCAGGTTGTTCGATCAATGACAAAATCAATTGTAAAGCGACTTCTTCACCAACCGACTAAAAACCTGCGCCAATGCTTTATTTCATCTGACAATGATCAAGATCAGAACATCCAAATTTTACAGGAACTTTTTGAACTAGAACGATTTGATAATCTGGATTAGTCACAGTGGGACATCGCATCACAATAGGTACTCGTGGTAGTAAACTCGCTCTCTGGCAAGCAGAACATGTTGGGAGTCTTCTGGTTAATGCCTTTCCGGATCTCTCTGTTGATTTTTCTGTTGTCAAGACAACCGGAGATCAACTGCAATCTAGCTCACTGATTGGTATAGAAAAAGGCTTATTCACGAAAGAAATTGAAACTGCTTTGCTTGATCAAACGGTTGATCTGGCTGTGCATAGCATTAAGGATTTGCCGGTTGAATTGCCTAAAGGTCTGACAATCTGTTGTATTCCTATGCGGGAGGATCCTCGTGATGTGCTCATTTCGAAATCCGGATTTAAATTGGATAACCTCCCGATCGGAGCAAAGATTGGTACTAGTAGCCTCAGACGAAAATCGCAACTTCTTTATCTTCGTTCCGACCTTGAAGTTATGGCACTACGAGGTAACATCGACACACGCATGAGAAAACTAAAAGAAATAGATCTAGATGCCATAGTTCTAGCAGCTGCTGGAGTCAAGCGTTTATTTGGGAACGACCCTGTTACACAGTTTTTTGAAGTTGACGAGATTGTTCCCGCTGTTGGCCAAGGTGCGTTAGGTATTGAAATTCGTGAAAATGATGATCAGACTGGCACTTTTTTGAAAAAAATCCGTTGTCAACGAAGTGAAATAGAGGTAAAGACGGAACGCGTCGTTTTACGCGAGCTTGGTGGAGGATGTCAAGTACCAATTGGCATTAATGCGCAACTAAAGGGTGATAAATTATCTGTAATTGGTCTTGTCTCAAGCCCTGATGGGCGAAAAAGGATTCTGAAAAAAATTGCAAATGACTCAACGGATCCAATAGAGATCGGTCTATTACTAGCCGAAGAACTTGTTAAAGGCGGTGCAAGCGAAATTTTGCAAGTACAATTTGGAATACAATAATGAATGGAAAAGAACTCACATCCAGTCAAAAAGGGCATTACAGGCAGGAAGGTTATGTTATTCTTCGTGAAGTTTTCAGTCAGGCTGAATGTGATGATTTTATTGAATACATGATGGATTTACATGCTGGACGACGGAAACTAAATGGTTTTACGTTACGTCAAGCGGATGAGTGGGGACGGACACACAATCAGCATGCTTATGATCCAGTGGCAATGGCATGGCTAATTGATCTAAGATTATGTCAGCCTCTTTACGATTGTTTGGGCGAAGATGCCGAAGGTATTCAGACCATGTATTTCTGGAAGGGGTCAGAACAACGTCGACATCAAGATCAGTTTTACCTGCCGAGTTGCATGTCAGCTTGGATCGCACTTCAAAACATTGGTGTTGAAAATGGAACGATTTATGTGCAGCCTGGTTCGCATAAGAATCGGTTAATCACACGTTATGATTTTGAGGATGCAGGCGAATTCCATGGTATGGATTATAATGACGCAGTTGATCTTCTATTTGAACGGAACAATCTTCCTGAAATCGAGGTTGAAGTGTCGACTGGGGATGTCGTTTTGTTCCACGGCGTTTTAGTACACCGAGGCGGACTCATTCTAGACAAAAATTCGTTCCGGCATGTGCTGGCAAATCACTACATCCCACATGGTTTTACTGGTTGGCATCTTGGTTGGCCGAGATATAGTTTTGATGGGGGAATCGTTAAATCATGATTTTAACCGACCTTCCAAGTCATCGATTAACTGGCGTGCGACTCGACCGGATCTCCCGCTTGATGAAGCTTCCCATTCAATAGCTTCTTGTTCAAGTTCATCATCTGAAATAGGAAGACACCGCTGTTGAGAATAGTGTGAAACGATGTCAAGGTAAGTTCTTTTTGAAATACGCTGGAAGGCAATTCGTAATCCAAAGCGATCACTTAACGAAACCTTCTCTTCGGTGGTCTCACGAGGATAGAGTTCGTCCTGATCGGTCGCTGGGAATTTATTTTCCACAATCTGACGCGGCATGAGATGGCGACGGTTTGATGTTGCGTAAATTAAAACATTATTCGGTCTCGCTGAAATTCCACCTTCTAACATGGCCTTCAGTTCGCGATATTCTGCTTCCTGATCGCTAAAGGAGAGGTCATCACAGAAAAGAACGTAACTTTCCTGTCTATTCCAAATGAGTTCAGTAAGCTCTTGCAAATAGATCAATCCATCTTTGTTAACTTCAATCAGGCGTAATCCCTGATCCGCGTACCGGTTAAGAATTGCTTTCACAAGCGACGATTTTCCGGTTCCCCTATCGCCCCACAGCAGTACGTGGTTGGCGGGCAAACCATACAGGAATTGTCGTGTGTTTCGGTCTAAAGTATCGATTTCTTGATTGATTCCGATTAGGTCATTGATGTCCATCAAATCCGGGTGACGAACTGGAATTAGTTTAGGCACCCCAAATCGAATTTGCCAGCGAAACGCTGAGTACTGGTCAAGAAGTGAATTGGTTTCTTCCTCTGAATCAGTAACATTATTTTGTAGAAAGAATTTTTCCGCTTTATCAATAAGATGGGTCAACCGAGAAATAACGACTTTCCAGTCATCTGTCATTTAATAGGTATAACCTTTTTTAAACAAGATCTATAACCTGATTAAGTCTGATTGACTTTTTCAGTGCGTCACAGATGTGCATGGTATCAACAGCATCCGCAATCAGCTTTGAGTTGAAATTGCCAGTTTGGGCGACAGTCGAAAAATATTCGATCATTTTGACTTCTTGTACACAACCATCAATTCTGTGCTCTGCATCCTTGCCATTCGCATGATGAATCCAAAAACGAGCTGTCTCAGGCTTCCACGGGACAGTAAAATCATCGCAGATTAAAGACGCTTGAGTTCCAGCTATTTCAAACCATTTTCGTGTACCTATGTCAAAACCGCAATCAAATGAAGCCATCCGTTGTTCGTCAAACCACAGAATAGCAGTCAGGTTATAGTCAACATCGTTCTCATGACGCGCGGTGGCAAAAACTTTAGTTGGACAATCACTGAATGCCCAGAGAATAGCACGAATACAGTAGTAACCGAGGTCACCGAGACTGCCTCCGCCGAGCTCTTTTTTGATTCGAATGTTGTCGTGAGGAATCTGATCCCAGTTGAAGGTAAAGGTTGCTGTCACACGTCGCATCTCTCCGAGGCTTCCGTTTTTGATCAACCCTAGCATTCTGTTTGTTCTGTCATGATGAACCCACATAACGCCATCCATTAGTTGCACTTGGTTTGCTTTACATGTCTCGGCCATGGCAACCGCTTCATCAGCTGTTACTGATAACGGCTTCTCACATAAAATGTGCTTTCCATGGTCTGCAGCTTTGATTGTCCACTTAGCGTGCATTGATGGTGGAAGTGGAATGTATACAGCATTGATTTGCGGGTCTTCTAAAAGCGCATCGTAACTTCCATAAGCACGCTCAATCTGATTATTTTTTGCCCACTGATTTGCTCTTGCCTGAGACCGGCTAGCCACAGCGAGCAATTCAGCATTTTCAGCAATTTTGATAGCTCCTCCCACTTTTTTCGCAATATTGGCAGTGCCTAAAATCCCCCATTGCACTTTTGTCTTGGACATCATTCTTTCCACAAACCTTGATAGAGTTCAGACTCTGAAAATTCTGCTAACGCGTGAAAACGCAAGAACATAAAAGGCTGATCCGACGCTAGCTGATTTGACCTCTCCCAGCGCTCAATACTTTTTCGTGCTGCATCTGGTAATTTTTGGTAAATCACATTACGTTTAGCTTGAACAATTTTTGCTTGTTTCAAGTAATCCTTAGGATTGATCTTGACTTTATTTACATCGATAGCCAGTTTGAAGTTGATCATTGTTTGTCGTGCGACCTGAAGATCCTGACAGGCAATTAGTCCAGCGCGATCAGCCGAAATTTCACGAGCTAGTGTCCAATCAACCAGTATCAGATTGGATATTTTGCCGATAAAGGACTCAATTAGGCTCCGAACCCATTTACCTAGAATAATCTGAATGGAGTCAAAACCACCTGAAAACAACATTTTAAAAAAGACATGATCACATAAAATATGCCCCATCTGTTGACCTATGGCAAAACGAAGCGCGATCAGATTGGATTTTTCAATCAGATCAGATGAAAGCAGAATCATCGGATCATGGAAATTAACTACATCCGCTGTCATGGAGGTGTCACCAATAACGAAAACGTGGGGAACTTTTTGTAAGCCGAGTATTTCTGCACAGATATCAACTTCTTTTTTTAGCCAGCCAAATTGGTCTTCAGTCACATGCACACCACGTTGCATGATTTTAATTGTCAATTGGTAATCATTCAGTTCCGCTGTGTTTTCGCGTAACCAAGCAGCGACGAAATCGTGCTCAGTTCCCAGTGTTTTTCGTATTAGAAGTGGGATTTTCTTTTCACGGAAACCTTTTAGAAAATCGTGATCTTCTTCAGTTTGAAAGGTTTCAACCGCAAGTTTGTTTGGTACTTTGTAGGGCAATGTTTCAGCAGAGATTGGCTCCATCAGAGAAAAGAAAACTATGATCACTATAGTATGGATTCTTTCCAAATGATACCTCCCAAAGGTTGTTATGATAAAGTATCGTATGGGTCTAAGTCAATTCCTTTTTAATGGATAAGTTTCTCTTGACAAAGACATCCTGTTATGTGATGATGCACATCAGTCTATACACTAGAATTCCCCTGAATTTAATGCAAAATCGACCCAACTATTACAACGAACTAAAAGTCAGTCGGAATGCGACTTCGAAAGAAATTAAACGAGCCTTCCGCAGGCTAGCCAAACAATTTCATCCTGACAAGAATCGGACGAAGAACGCAGATCGGGCATTCCAATCCATACAAACAGCCTATGAAGTCCTTGGTAATGACCAGAAGAAATGGGAATATGACGCATGGGTTGCAGAAAAAGAACGTCAGCAGCAACGATACCAGTTTTATGCTGAACGTCTACGGCGGTCGAAGTTGCAACGAGACAAGTGTGTCTTGGTGCTTCAGGAATTACTGAGCTTCAATCACGAAAAGGGAATTCGGCTTTACGAAGAACTACAAGCGGAAACTCAGGATTTTTGCATTGATGATTTCATGGATTATGCTGAAAGCCGTGATTGTGAGTTTTTAATTGCTGAAGCTTATCAAACTACTAGTAATCACCGTGCGGCGGTGCATCTCTATGAAAAGTTGCTCTCTTACGAGAAACTACGACCGGTTTTTCACCATTTTGTATCCGAAATCCGGGATAGATTAAAAAAAATGTATATCGATTGCCTCACAAACCCGGAGAATTTAGAGAATATACCAAATGACCTACAAAGGATCAAAGATTTGAAGCTATCCAAGCGAGAGCTAGCTTGGGTTTACCGGCGACTTGCTGAACTTTATACTAGTGTTGGTTTAAAAGTTTTGGCCAAGGATATGTTAACAAAAGCCCTTCAACTTAACCCGAAATTGGCAGGCATAAAGAAAATTTGTCTAACATTAGGACTTGAAAATCCTCCCCATCTGTCCACAGTAAACAAAATCTATAACTGATAAAGTTGACCATACTTCCCCCACAGGTAACGGATATAAGGCTCTATTGATAACTCATTGCCTGTGACACGCCTAATTAACTCGTTTGGAGTAAATTTGCTGCCGTGCCGATAAATTTGTTCTCTTAACCAATTTTGAAGTGTGTCAAATTTTCCGTTGGCAATCTCGGTTGAGATTTCAGAGTGTGTCTGTGTAGCCCTGTCATAAAATTGTCTGCTTAGAATGTTTCCAAGAGTGTATCCTTGAAAAGCACCACCGATTGTTCCACTATACCAATGAACATCCTGCAAAACTCCGTTACTATCATCTGTTGGCACTATACCGAAGTCGGATCGAAACCGTTCGTTCCAGGCTTGGGGTAGATCCTTGATTGCAAGCTGACCTACAAGCAGATCCAGCTCAAGATCAAATCGCATCATCACATGTAAATTATAAGTTACCTCGTCTGCATCAGTTCTAATAAGCGATCGTTCGACATTATTGATCGCTTTATAAAATTGATCAATCGGAACTGAATCGAACTGACCGGGAAAAGCACTCTGAAGTTTTGGATAGAAAAACTCCCAGAATTCACGGCTTCGTCCGACAATGTTTTCCCATAGACGGGATTGACTTTCATGAATGCCGGACGATGTACCTGAACCAAGTGGAGTCGCGTTAAAATTCTCATTAATACCTAACTCATAAAAAGCATGTCCCGCTTCGTGTATCGTACTAAACAATGACTCACTAATGTCATCATCTTTTGATCTGGTTGTGATTCGAACATCGTTGATTGAAAACTTAGTCATGAATGGGTGATGCGTTTTATCTTGCCTTCCACGATTGAAGTCAAATCCTAATTGCTTAATTACCATATTTCCAAATTGGAATTGATCCTGTTCGGGAAAATCACCATGCAAACAAGAAACATCTGTTGCTATTTGATTCGTGATAGCATTTACCATTGGAACAAGTTTACTGCGAAGTTCAGAAAAAATCAGGCGAATCTGCTCAGCTTTCATCCCTTCATCACTGCGGTCAATCAGTGGATCTGCTATATGCTCATACCCAGGATAGAAATCTGCGAGCTGACGACTAAGTTCAAGTGTCTTTTCCAAATAAGGTAGCATCGTGGAAAAATCATTCGCCGGTCTAGCTTTTGTCCATGCCTGATACGAAGCAGCAGAATGGTTGGAGATTTTTGCCATAAAGTCTGACGGCACTTTAATTGCTTTTTCATATTTCAATCGTGTAACACGCACCAAGCTGGCCTCATCTGAGTCATAAGGCGATTCCAACTCATACCAAGCAAGATCCTCAAGCAACTCTCCCATTCGATCACTGGTGAATTTCTCGTGGGAAATACGGTTCAGCGTCGCAATTTGTTGACCTCGGGCTGTCGCACCTCCTGGGGGCATATACGTTGCTTGATCCCAGTAGAGAAGTGCTGCTGCTGACCGAAGATTGTCTATCTCCATTAGTTGCTCTTTAAGCTTCTCTAATTGCTCAGACAAAATGGATTCCTTTCAACATCTCAAGTCCATAGTACAATTCTAGCAGCCTAATCAGATTAAATCAATTGATCTTGACACTGATACAGTGAAATGCTATTCTCTGCTGTAAAAATCCAGTTTGGTTCAATGACTTTTTCCGGTGAGTTCTTTGTTATTTCAACAAAGAAAAAAAGACTGAAAAGACACTGTGAGATAGAAAGGATTTGGAGTCAGTCTCTTTTGCGATGTCAAGTGCTCCTGGGCTAAAAAAACAGGTGGATCTGCCCTTAAACTCTCAGATGATTGATCAACTCATTGATTTAGCTCTTGCTGAAGATATCAATGGTGGTGATATAACAACAGAATCAACCATCGGTGCTTTACAGCAAGGAGTTGGTACTATCATCACCAAAAGTGTTGGTATCATCGCAGGTCTTCCGGTTGCTGCGCGCGTTTTATGTCGCATTGATCCGAGTCTTGGTTTCCACCAATTAGTCTCTGATGGAACCGCGGTTGAACCGATGACACCAGTGGCTAAAGTAAGTGGTTGTGCCAAGTCGATCCTCACAGGAGAGCGAACAGCACTCAATTTTCTGCAAAGACTGTCTGGAACAGCAACATTAACAGCAAAATTTGTCGACGCTGTTAGAAACACGAAAACCAAAATCGTAGATACACGAAAGACAACTCCCGGTTGGCGTTTACTACAGAAATATGCCGTTCGCATCGGCGGTGGTAAAAATCACCGTTTTGGCTTGTATGATGGTATTCTGATAAAAGATAATCACATCATTGCTGCTGGTGGCATACCACAGGCGATTGCAATGGCACGTTCAGCCGCACCGCATACTGTCAAGATAGAGGTTGAGGTCGAAACGCTTGATCAAGTTGAGGAAGCGCTTAAAGCGGAAGCCGACATTCTGTTGCTCGATAACATGAGCAATGAGACAATGCAAACGGCTGTCAAAAAAGTCAATGGTGATGCTATAACCGAAGCCTCGGGAGGGATTACCCTCGGCCGAATACGCGCAATTGCTGAAATTGGTGTTAATTTTATCTCTGTAGGTGCATTAACTCACTCGGCAATGCCTTTGGACATCAGCCTAGACCTGCAAATAGAACACTAGTCATGCAACCAAGACTTGAAACCGTACAAGGATCAGTTGTTGTTAAGACAACGAATCTGTCCAAATGGTATGGTCAAGTCATTAGCCTTAATGACTTGACGCTTCAAATATATGCAGGTGTAACCGGTTTGCTGGGACCAAACGGAGCTGGGAAGTCGACGCTACTTAAATTGCTCGTTGGCCAACTGAAACCAAGTGCAGGTTTGGTTCGCGTTCTGGATCAACCCGTTTGGAACAATCTGCATCTGAAGCGACGTATCGGTTACTGTCCAGACGTCGGAAAATTATATGGTTCGATGACTGGTTTCCGGTTTGTTAAGTTTCTGGCTTTATTGAGTGGTTACTCGGATAGCGAAGCCCATCAACGAACCCAAAACGTCATTGAGTTAGTTGATATGTTCGATCAACAGGATAAACCTATCGCGACTTATAGCAAGGGCATGCGTCAGCGAATTAAGTTCGCCCAAGCACTAGTACACGATCCAGAGCTAATTTTCCTTGATGAACCGCTTAATGGGATGGATCCAATTGGGCGTCTAAAAACGATTCAGTTGATTCGTAAGCTTGGTGAGGAAGGGCGCAACATAGTTGTTTCAAGTCACGTTTTGCATGAAGTCGAAGCAATGACTGAGTCAATCCTGCTGATCCATCACGGTCAAATACGAGCCGAGGGTAGTATCTCAGATATACGAAATCTGATTGATGAATACCCGCATCAAGTCTACATCCACTGTGACCGACCTCGTGATCTTGGAGCCATATGTTTGGGCTTAGACCACGTTGTCAGTGTTAGATTCGATCAGACAGAAACAAATGGAATAATTGTTGAGACAATCAGGCCCGACGATTTTTACACTTGTTTGCCAAAGATAATTATTGAAAAAGATATTTCAGTCAAACAGATGTTTTCACCAAATGATAATCTTGACGCAGTCTTTAAATACTTAGTTCAGTAAAAAAAACAAGAGGATGAAATGACAAATACCTTACGTAATTATATCGGTAATACATGGGTTAAATCGAAGGCAACAGAATACGCAGATGTCATCAACCCAGCAACCGCAGAGGTGATTGCACAAGTCCCTCTCTCTCCAAGTGCCGAAGTTGACCGAGCTGTTCAAGTTGCTGAAGAGGCTTGGGTAGAATGGCGGCAGACACCTCCTTCAAACAGGGTTCAGCACCTCTTCACACTCAAGAATTTGTTGGAAGAGAATTTGGACGATCTTGCTAGGACTATTACCTTCGAATGTGGGAAGACACTTGAAGAATCCAAAGGAGAGCTCAGACGCGCTATCGAAAATGTTGAAGTTGCCTGTGGAATCCCAACTTTGATGCAGGGTTATAACCTTGAGGATATCGCTAGTGGCATAGACGAAGTTATGATACGTCAACCCGTTGGTGTATGTGCGGCAATTACACCTTTTAATTTTCCTGCCATGATTGTAGCTTGGTTCTTACCGTATGCTGTTGCATGTGGGAATACTTACATCGTGAAGCCATCGGAGAAAGTTCCACTGACGATGAAAAAGTTGTTTGAATTATTTGATCAAGCTAGGTTTCCTACAGGAGTTATAAATCTCGTTAATGGTGGAAAAGAAACGGCCGAAGCAATTTTAAATCATTCTGGAATCAAGGCTATTAGCTTTGTTGGTTCAACAAGCGTCGCCAAACACGTATATGCGCTTGCTACTGCAAATGGGAAGCGTGCACAATGCCAAGGGGGTGCCAAAAATCCTATTATCATACTTCCTGATGCAGATATTGAGACAGCTAGCAAAATCATTGCTGACAGCGCCTTTGGCTGTGCGGGTCAACGTTGTCTTGCTGCCTCGCTAGCTGTTACTGTTGGTGATTCTAAGAGTGACTTTACTGAAGCAATTGTTAGTCAAGCTAGCTCTTGGGTTGTCGGATACGGTTTAGACGACGGGGTTCAGATGGGACCAGTGATCACACAAGCTAGCAAGGATAGGATTGAAGGTTTGATTCTATCGAGTTTAGATGAGAATTCGGATCTACTAGTTGATGGCCGAAACGCGAAGATCAATAATTATGAGAACGGCAGTTTCGTCAAACCAACTATTCTCCAAAACCTAAAGTTAGATGGAAACATCATTCATACGGAGATTTTTGGACCAGTTTTGGGTATGGTCCATTTGGATACTGTCGATGATGCAATCAATTTTGTGAACAGCGGTCGTTATGGCAATATGGCATGTTTATTTACAAATAGTGGAGCTGCTGCCCGCAAATTCCGTTATGAAGCTCAGGTAGGAAATATTGGAATTAACCTTGGCGTTGCTGCGCCAATGGCATTTTTCCCGTTCAGTGGTTGGAGAGACAGCTTTTTCGGTGATATGCATGGTCAAGGAAAAGACGCAGTTGAATTCTTTACACAGAAGAAAGTTGTTGCCGAACGATGGTTTTGAGACTGGTCGCGAAAATTTTAGAGTTAAGATTAAGTATTCTTTACCCATCTGTGTCAAACAATTAAAAAATCTCAAAGGAAACTTAATTTAGAGTTTCCAGTTTCACATCTCAGAAAACCTCATATCAGAATAGCATAAGTTGTTCCTACCTGTGTGACCAATTAATTAAGTATTTGGTGAGGAGTCATAAATGAGTCGATCTTGGCATCGTGTTGATAATGAAATCCTATCTGTCTTGCAAGATGTTGTAGCCATTGAAAGCATTAATCCCGACTTGCCGGGCGGAAAAGATGGCGAGTTGAGGATGGTGGAATATATCGCTGGTTTTTTTGCTGATATAGGTCTTCCCTGCGAAACGCATAAGATCCTGCCAGCAAGGCATAATATCATTGCTACTTTGGATGGTGAAGATCCCGACCGTGTTTTGTTGTTTGAGTGTCATATGGATACTGTCTCGGTTAATATTATGACAATTCCACCATTTACCCCCGATATTCGTGACGGCTTACTCTATGGTCGTGGTGCCTGTGATACCAAGGCTGGAGGAGTTGCCATGATGATGGCTATGAAACGCTTGAAGGAAAAAGGTGTCATTCCATCATGTACCATTAAGTATGCAGGTGTTGTGGATGAAGAGCATCTCTTTCGGGGTGCTTCACATTTAGCATCAATTATCGAAGCAGAAGCCGTTGTCGTTTCCGAGCCAACCGAGTTAGAAATTGTTCGGACACACAAGGGATTAGCTCGGTTTCGTATTATCGTTAAGGGAACGGCCGCGCATAGTTCGAAACCCCATCTCGGTATTAATGCGATTACTAAAATGGCTCGGTTAATTTGTGCTATTGAAGATAAAATCGTACCGATATATAACACCAATACACATCCACTTGTAGGTAGCCCGACTCTAAATATTGGCGTGATTTCTGGGGGTGTACAGATCAATTTTGTGCCTGATCAGTGTGCGATTGAAATCGATCGGCGTACCATCCCGGGCGAGCGCCCGATAGAAACCTTAGCACTATTTCAGCAGGTTTTGTCACGCGCGCAAGACTCCGATCCTGATCTGGATGTTACTTTAGAAGAGCCGTTTTTACTTGATGAAGCGATGGAAACATCAGTAGACTCACGAATTGTGCAAATCGGTGTGGAAGCCTGTCAAACCATATTAGGAGAAGGCGTCACCTCAGGCGTTCCCTATGGGACTGATGCGAGCAAGTTCACTGCCGTTGGCATTCCTGCTATAGTCCTCGGTCCAGGAAGTATCGATCAGGCACATGCTGCAGTCGAGTGGGTTGAGTGTCATCAGGTACTTCAAGCAGTTGATATTTATCAACAGATTATGATGAACTTCTAAGTTATTTTCAACATCAGAACGATGGATAATTATGAGGCATTCAAGATCAATTTCACTCCATCTAGATCAGGGCGACCAAGGTTGTACTCAACATGCTCCTGAGGGAACCAGTTGAATCCCTGCATATTAGGGCAGAAGAGAAAGTCAAAAAAGTGTTTGGATTTCGAAATCTTCCCGTACAACCTTCATTCCTAAAAGGGAAGTTACGAATAGAATAACAATTTATCTATGTGGCATGGTAGCAGCAAACCGTATTTTGAGGTGCTAACACAGGGAAAGTTAGCGTTTAGTGTAGCAAAGTTAGGTGAGTGTCAATTTGTTGTCGCTACGTATGATGTTACATCACCTAAAATTATGCTAGGTAAGGAAGGAAATCCCATGTGGATGATCCAATTAGGGTTGGGTTCGACCCATCTGGTGGTTAGCCACTAGCGAAATAAACGTTGTTAGGATTGATTTTCAACGTTGCCCAAGATTCGGACGAAATGCAGCAATCGTTGTAGGATCATTTCCTGTTTTCCCTGCCTTGGAGCGTTGCATTATTTTGGGGAATTTGAGGAGCGAATATTAAGTTGAATTGGGCAGAAGGATATCTGTCAGTGTTGCTGTCGGTCAAGTATAAAATCTGTTCAAGTTTTCGTTTTGTGACGCCCTTAATCCATTGATCGTTTTCTGTAGATTACCCGCAAATCTGACGGTCATAGTGGGTTTTTTCGATAGGCGCAAGAACAGGATCTACTAAACACTTCCAAGATTCTTCGCGGCTATGACTGATTGTGGCTCTTAGATTAGTCGAATCCAGATATTGCGGTATCGGACGAGATCACCATGATCTTGCAATCGCAGCGGTGCTTCCGGCGGATGTGGCTGGCTGTATGATGACAAACTTCTATGTCCGGTAGGTCCTAAGATAGCCTGATGATGGTGGACGAGAACCCCGTTGTGCATAATGGTTGCATAAGCTGGCTGGATTAATTCGTCTCCATCGAAACGGGGGCCTATAAAGATGATATCGTATGCTTGCCATTCGCCAGGCTTTCGGCACGCGTTTACCAGCGGTGGATATTGTCCATAAATAGCCGCAGTTATGCCATCAGCATAAGTAATGTTATTATAGCCATCAAGCACCTGAATTTCGTACCTATCCATCAGAAATACACCGCTATTTCCACGTCCCTGACTTTCGCCCTTAACTTCACTCGGTGCCGCCCATTCTATATGAAGTTGGCAGTTGCCAAAGCTATCTTTGGTTTTTATATCGCCAGTGCGTGTTACTTCCATATATCCATCTTTTACTTTCCACTGTACTTCACCATCTCGGCCCGCCCATTTAGATGTATCTGATCCATCAAAAAGAACTATTGCATCAGATGGTGCTTCTTCAGGTGTATCAGTTGTACTGGGTGTGACAATTGTAGGCTGTGGCCTCTGCCCATCATGGACATGCCACTCAGAATCAGGAAGCATCGGTGTGTCATTGTATCCAACACTCATTATTTGTTCTCCTTGGTGAATGATCTTAATTTCTTATTTTAAATTCCAGTGAAAAATAACTGCTTCTGGTGTGATTTTGAATGTGTAACCAAGCAATTAGCAACGGAACAATGCCGCGATAAGATAAAGCAAATGTGTGGCAAAGTCCTACATATTCACAAAGTTAGATCTTTGCAAGGGGCAAAGAATCGGGTGGGTTGCATCGGGCCTTTGTTCCAGCCTCATAATCTCAACCAACACTATTAATTATACGTTTTTTCCAAACTCAATATACCACAGACGATTGAGCAGTGTCAATCAGATGGAAATCTAGAAGTTTCCAAGACATGATTGATATAAGGATCTCTCACTTTGTATCAAGATGACAAACAGTTAAATTTGACTCACTCGCGTTATTTGTTAAAAACAGAAGACTAATTTTGGTAGTCAATTACTCTTAATTGTAAGAGTAGAGTTAGGTGACTGTTATTGGAAGCTAGTTGATAGTTTGTATCTTGTTTTTTCTGTTTTCGGATTGGCATGTAACTACAGATAATTAATGTCAAACTCATATAGGAAATCAAGGAAGTCGAAACGCGAATAAGCATCAACAGAAAGATGCCGTTGGAAAAGATCTTGGCACCTAAAAAAAGTTGCCCGGAATTATTTCAATACAAATGGTTTTCCAACTGGAAGTTACAAACTTTCAGTTGATGATAGCTACATATTATGTACAAGGGAACACAAATAGAATCAAACAGTTAAAGTCTGTCTGAATGTAGATTTTCCTGGTAAATCTAAACAGCTCATAATGCTTTGATTCAATACAGCAAGGAACTCTATCAGGGGGGCTTTGAAAATTCTACTTTTGGATGATATCAAGAGCACAATTATCAAAGGAAAGTAGGAAGAATGGAAAATAGGGGATAATAAGATAAAACTTATTTGTAAAGATTGGTTAACGGATACGAATTGAAGTTCCTAATGCAATGGCATGTATGGTTATGTAGGTTGCATTTGAGTTAAAGGTTAGGTAAAATCAGTCCGGAAATCGGAAATAAAATAAGGATAGATCTATGTCAGTTGCATTGACTGAATTTCACCTAAAGGAGTTGGATGATAAAGGTTATGTAATTGTTCCTGATTATTATACTGGCAACAAGCTGAAGGAGATGCAAGCCGCTCAGCAGCGGGTTCTACCTACGTGGCAGGAAGTAAAAGAAAATCCTCCACCTAGCCGAGCAATTCTTAAAGAATTTCCGCCGGATGAGATGGTTCTGTTACAGGGGATCGTCGATCACCACGCCTGGAATTTTGCCAGAAGGTGGTTCGAAACTGAGCACATCCACTTTCGAGCTGGTTGTATGATTGTTCGTTACCCAGGATTTCAGGGTGGGGGGATAGGCAGTGATGCCGCTGGATTACATATTGATAATGGTAATAATTCCCTATTACCTCCTTCTGACAACCTGCGTGCATTTGGCTAGCTTGTCTTCTGGGTTCATTTGGAAGACGTTGATGGAGATCAAGCTCCTCTACGTTTACTGGCTAGAGAGCATGGTTGTGATATGTCCAAATGTGAACCGTTGGTATGTCGTGGTGGTACCTTGTGTGTTTTTACCAATTACACACTTCACTCTGCAACCGATTATCTCAGGGCTGAGGGGCAAAGATTCACTTGGGGGTTTGGCTTAGGAAGAGCAGATCATTACTGGGAAGGTTTCAAACACTATACTGATAAAGGAAATCATCCCGTATTTCGCCAGTTTATCGGCACTTTAACTGCTAAAGAGCGCGAAATTTTCAGATTCCCACCAGCAGGTGATCCTTATTATATTCTACAAACATTAAAAGCATTAGCAAAACAGTATCCTGGTTGGAATGTTAATGAATATAGTTAGGGAAACCTCTTGATTCAAGGTATTCAGATACGAATTTACACTTGATAATTACCCTAAGTAATTGAGATTGGAGGATATTTATTATGCGTAATGAACGGCTGCAAGTTGCAATGATTGGATGTGGTGGACTCCCAACCAGTTGTCTCATGCCAGCCATGATGCTGATTGATGAGATAGAGTTAGTTGCCACATGTGATCTTCGTCAGGAAGCGGCATCTTCTGCGGCGGAAAAATTTAGTGCTAAGCAGCACTATACAGATTATCGGAAGATGTTCGATGAGGAAGTACTTGATGGAGTTGTCATCGCAGCGCCACCATCTGTTCATACCGAAGTCGGGATTGAAGCACTGAACCGCGGTCTGCATGTTTTTACGGAAAAGCCACCGTCAATGACTGCGGATGGAGCAAAACGGTTTCGAGATGCAGCCAGAGGCATATCGCTGAAAGTCCTTATGGGAACAGTTCAGCGACATTGCCCGGTTAACCGGATGGCGAAGGAAATTATGAGCCGTTCTGAGTTTGGATTCCCTATTATGTATCAGGCTCGTTATCTTTGTCCGGGACCTGGTATGCGAATGGATTGGGGATTGGACCGTAATTCTGATGATGATATGTTTCGTTTTTTTCTTCTTGATCATATTATTCATCATCTGGATGTTGCTCGCTTTTTTATGGGAGAGATCGTGGCTGTTAGTACCATGCGAAGTCACACGGAAAATCCGCATTATGCCGCTGCTATCAACTATCGTTTTTCCAGTGGTGTCTCTGGCAGTCAGACTATCTGTTTTCGTTCGCCTATTTTTGAAAATCGTTGCTTGGTGGCAGGTGATGGTCCTGCTTGGGTTGAAACACAGAATTGGACTAAACTCTCATATTCGACACCGGATATACCAGTTGGACAGGGTGGCTATTCTGATGGCAGAATTATTCAGTGGGACGGTGGGATTTCCTACCAGGATGGTGTGATCCGGCCGGGATACCGAGAAGAGTTAACTACTTGGGCTCGATCTGTCCTGGATGATAGCGAATGTCGTGCTGATCTTGAAGATGGATACCGAGAGATGCTGATTATTGATGCTATCATTCAAAGTGCAAAGGCAGGTGAGGAGGTTTCCATACCTGAAGAGAGTTGAGGGACTTGAGAAAGAATCACTTTTGTAAAGGTTCATTGTGAAACAGTGAAGCCTCTTGATTGAGAAATATACTCTATAATATCGAATTTAAAAGTGTTTCTGCATCGTCGCAACATTAATTTAGAAGGTAAATTATAGCTGGGATCCATAAAAAAGCCCTGCATCCATGGATGCAGGGACTATTTGGGTTTGCTAAGATTATCCGACTTTGATCTCAATCTCTTTCGGTTTAGTTTCTTCAACCTTGGGAAGGGATATCGTCAATATACCTGCCTTGTAATCGGCTTGTGTCTTATCTGTTTCTACCGTCTTGGGCAGTTGAAACGATCGTTCAAATTTGCCGCTGCTTCGCTCGATACGGTGGCAATTATAATCTTCGTCTTTCGTTTCAACGTTTTTTTCTCCCGAGATAGTTAAGACATTATCCTCGATAGCAATCTTAACGTCTTCTTGCGACACTCCTGGAATCTCAGCGCGCAATTCAAAATGGTCATCTGCCTCGATGACATCGACTGCGGGTATCCATTTGGTGTCTGAACGGTGATTGGATAATTGATTGAAAAAATTATTCAATTCATTATCAAATAGACTAAAGGCTGAAAAGGGTTTGTAGTGTGTAAGTTTACTCATTTTAAATCTCCTAGCTTCGATGTATGTTAAATTTTAGGTTTTATTTTTTTACTGTCTAGCTATTTAGATTCGCAATTATAATGCCAAACTATAAAGATCAGGTATGATAAGGATTTTATGTTAGGTTATTAGAAAAGTGTGTCATTTTGGGAGTGGTGCTTTATGCGATGGTATGTCAAAATGACATGCTGTTTAAATCTGCTAACTATTAGTAATGGAATTACGCATCAGTTGGTTCGTTGGAGATTAGAATAACTTATATGGATCTATATTTAATTCGTCATGGCCAATCAACTAACAATAGAGGAGATAACCACGTTGATTTCCCCTCATTGACGGATCTTGGTTGCAAGCAAGCATACTTAGCAGGAAAGGTCCTCAAAGATGTAAATCCGGTTAAACTTTACTGTAGCCCTATGCTGCGTGCCGTCCAGACAGCACAGAAGGTCGGTAGTGAGATTAACCTTGATCCACAGATTATAGTTGAACTTCACGAAGGGGGTGGGATATACACTTTGGCTCCAGGAAAAAGAATGGATGGTCTAAAAAGATCGGAAATTTTAGAATTCTGCCCCAACGCCATTTTGCCGGAAACTGTTACGGAAGAGGGATGGCAGTTTCATCAGGCCCATACAAAGGAAGAAGGTGTGCGCTTAATTCGAAGGAATATGGAGAAAGTGATTAATTTTCTACGGGAAAGTCACTATGACCAAGAGGATAAAGTCGCAGTTATTACTCATGGCAGATCAGGGTCGATTCTGATTAGCACAGTTCTTGGTATGCCACCAGGTCGAGATTATGCACGCTTTGGTCAGAATAATTGTGGTACCAGTTTAATTAGAATTTCGTCGGATATGACTCGACTGGTTTTTCTCAATCGGATCGATCATATGCCGACTGAATACGTTACTTAAAATATTCTGCTTAGTACTAGTTACCTGATTGCAATGTCCGTTTTACCATTGGTAATTAGATTGTTTGATAAGTTTATTGGGATTTCACACCACCTAGACCTATTTACGGATAATCCAATTTTGGGGATTCAGGTACAATGCGTGTCTTCATGTTGATATAGCCTTGTCCCTTTTGCCATCATCTAGCGAGGAAATTCCAATTGATTGATCAATGTTTTATTTAGATTCTCCTATATTCTAAACTTCACCTCGATCTGGTGGTCATAATAACCCTCTCCGTTTTAATCCTGTTGAGCTATAGTTTGGATTGCTATAAAATAGCTTTCGCATCTACAAGATATAGTCACTGTTGGAGACAGAACAGAGACAGCATGTTCAAAAGTGAAATTATTACAATGTTTCTATGCATTTTATTGTTTTTTCTCAGGCGTTGTTATTGAAAACAGATCAATACAGCTTTTCGATTCGTAGTGGGATTTTCTCTCTGTTTTTAGTAACTATTTGGGTGTGTATATCCTGACCGAGAAAAATCAAATTTTGATTGCCAGTTTCAACCCGTTCAATAATTGCATGAGTTGAATTTAAGCCGCCTAACCACCAGCGATTGTCAGTAATGTAAACGAGATCGGATATTTTGGCATTGAGTCCATCTGCTAAGGATTGGGATATAGACACAAACGGCAGTTGATGTGCACCCGTTCTGGTTATTTCTTCATCCAAGGTTGCCGGCAAAGCAAAATCGAATTGGCTTTCTCTCTCTGGGCCGGCAGATCCTTTATATCGTTCCAATGCCTTTTCAATTGTTCCCCAAACGTATCCGTTTTGCTTCTCAAATGGTTCTGGAGAGGTGAAAAAGGTGGTGATGAGTCCAATTCCAGTGCTGATAGACAAGCCATAAAAAGCACGCATAAATTTATACTGGCTCATACCAGAAAAAATACTGCTTCCAGATGATCCTATCGGCACGCCATGGGCAAAAGGGCTAATAATCTCCGGTAAAAATAATGAAAGAACGATTGCTCCCATTCCACCGATTAAGGTGTACAAGGCTGCTTGTCGAGTATAACGACGCCAAAAGACACTAAACAAGAGAGTGACAACTAAAGGTGGGGTAACAGCAGCCGTAAAGGCACCATGAGCTTCGTAGACTGTTTTGAAAGACATAAATACTGGAACCAAAAGTACACCTAGCAATGTAACTGATACTGAGCTCCATCGGGCAACTTTCAAAAGTTTCTTTTCGGATGCATTAGGGTTAAATATCGGTTGGTATAGATCGTTAACTACAATGGCTGCAATGGCTGTGATAAGTGTATCTACCGTTGACATTAATGCTGCTGTCATGGTTGCTAGGATTAATCCAAAAACGCCTGGCTTACTTAAGAGCTCGGAGGCAACGAAGAAAGCCTCATCTGCCCTGATATTTGGTGGTAAGATTCCTGCATGAACTAGTGCTTTTGCTACCCATCCACCTGAGGCAACCACAATTGCCGCGATTGGCATCAGAACCAGCACCACCACCAATATGGCTTTCCTGCCGTCCATTAGCGACTTTGCTGACATGAACCTCATGGCGAATCCTTGGTTTAAAAAAAAGAACATAGCTGTGTTGGCCATGCCGTCTTGCCAAAATATACCGACACTTGGAAAGGACGGATCTGAATTGAAGTTAGGAAAAGCTAAGCGGTGTGCACGAGGAAGATGTCCCCAGAATTGTTCCAGTCCTCCAAGATAATTAATGCCCAGAAACAGTATAAGTATCCCAGTTGCAAGTAGCATCATGCCTTGGAAGAGATCGGTCATAATCACGCTGGTTTGTCCTCCGGCCGTGACATAGACCGCAGATATTGCCGCCATCAGACTTGCTGATGCTATAATCGGCCATCCTAGCAGGATATTTAGCACCTTTCCCATAGTGAATAGGTTTACGCCGACATAGCCGATTAGGTAAATTAAAATGAAGGCAGTGACCCAACCGCGCACCTGTCGGTCAAACCGTTTCTCAAAGTATTCAGGAATAGAAGTCAACCGGGAGAAATACATAATGGGGAGCCACCCAAATAGGAGTAATGGCAGCCACATCCAGTCATTGGAATAGGTTTGGCTGCTACCTAACCCATAGGTATAGGCAACACGGCTATATTTGACAAAGCTGTATGAACCGATAGTTGTTGCCACCAAGCTAAAGGTAATGAGCCACCATGAGAACCGCTGACCTCCAAAGAAAAAATCTTTTAAGGTTTTCTGTCTGCGGCTGAATCTAGTGCCAACAACCAGAATTATGATGAAATAAACGACCATGATCCCATAATCCAGAGGAGTTCCCAAGGTGGATTTTCTAGTTTCACCCCCAGTGTAAGGTACAGCATCCAACTCAGACATAGGTGCAAATTGTAGATAGCCGTGAAGGATAAAGAAGAATAGGAAGGTTACCAATAGAGCTAGGAGGTTTTTCAACTTGCCACTGGAAATGCCGATATACCCTTGTTTAAAAGCATAGAATAACCCGGTACCGAATACAATCGACCCTATGGCATACTGGTAAATGAAATGGATCATTTTATGTTGTCTCTCCAATAATATACTATTAAATCAATTGTTCTTATTGTTGTCTTGAGACACTCTGGATTGTAGCACTGCTGATCTAGACGTAGCAACTGAAAAGTAGTGTGGATGTCAATGCTGTTTTGTATTAGGAGTGTCCAAAACGGAGGAGATCTTGACACAAAACTTGACCTATGATAAACTTGATTTTCCGTAGTTGCAAACCTGTCGGGGCGTAGCGCAGTCTGGTTAGCGTGCATCGTTCGGGACGATGAGGTCGGAAGTTCAAATCTTCTCGCCCCGATTGTTTCAAGTTGGATGGATAATAGATAACGCAGCAATTTCGAAGATTGCTGCGTTATCTATTTGTTTAGACTTAATGCGGCTTAAAGATGGCAGTCCAAAAGACGGAAGCTATTATAATTCGATCCTATCCTCTGAGTGATTCGTCGAAGATCTTGACGTTCTACACTAGAGAGTTTGGGAAAGTCCGTGCTGTCGCTAAGGGGGCCAAACGTGCGAAAAGCAAATTCAGGGGAAATGTTGAACTGCTGAATCATGGATTGCTGATTTTTTTCGAGAAGCCTAACCGTGACTTGCAGAATGTTAATGAATTTGATCTCATCGACTGTTTCGATCAATTGAAACAGGATTTTGATCAAACGATCTATGCTTGTTATTACAGTGAACTTGTAGACGCAATTGAATCTGAGGGTGGTGCCAACCAAGACGTTTTTAACTTGCTAATTCGTGCTTTCAAAATGTTACCATGCACTAAGGACATTCCACTTCTCGCCAGAATCTTTGAACTTTGCTTGCTTGATAAAGCTGGTTATATGCCAATTTTTTCACACTGTATAGTTTGTAGTGAACTTTTGGTAGATGTAGCAGCTAGGTTTAGTGATCGGTTAGGTGGGTTAATTTGTTGGAATTGCCGAGGTCAGGATTTGCATTCAGTCTCAATATCATCAGAGAGTATAGAGTTATTGAAAACACTTCAACAGATAGATATGTCATCCGTCTCTCGTGTTCAGGCATCACAACAAAATCACCAAGAATTAAAAATGGTTCTTTCCTCCTTAATTGCGTGTCAAACCCAGCGACAAATAAAGAGCTTAAAGTTTATTGAAAATTTAAAATGAAGAGAGTCTATGACCTTTCAAGAAATCATCTTAAACTTGCAGAAGTTCTGGGCAGATTATGGCTGCACCATTACACAGCCTTATGATATAGAGGTGGGCGCAGGCACTTTTAATCCAGCTACATTCCTGCGTTGCCTGGGACCAGAGCCATGGAACGTTGCCTACGTTGAACCTTCACGTCGTCCAACAGACGGCCGGTACGGTGATAATCCATATCGGCTTGGTGCTTATTATCAGTATCAGGTGATTCTTAAACCACCGCCAGCTGATGTTTTGCCTCTCTATCTGGAAAGCTTAAAGAATCTGGGTGTCGATCCACGTACGAATGACTTCCGTTTCGTGGAGGACGATTGGGAGTCTCCAACCCTCGGAGCGTCTGGTTTGGGGTGGGAGGTTTGGTGGAATGGTGCGGAAATCACCCAGTTTACTTACTTTCAACAGATGGGTAGTTGTGATCTTAATCCGATATGCGCGGAGTTGACTTATGGATTAGAACGTATCGCTTTGTATCTGCAGAATGTTAATAGTGTATATGATATTCGGTGGAACGAACATTTGAACTATGGTGATATACACCATCAAAGTGAGGTCGAATTCTCGAAGTACAGCTTTAAAGTCGCCAATACCGAGATGCTTTTTAATTTATTCAATATCTATGAGAAAGAAGTTTTTGACTGTTTAGATCACGAACTGGTTTTACCGGCAGCTGATTATGTGCTTAAATCTTCTCACGCTTTTAATTTGCTTGATGCCCGTGGTGTGATAAGCGTTACTGAGCGTGGTGGTTACATTGAACGAGTGCGGCGTATGGCCCAGCGCAGCGCACAAGCCTATTTAGATCAAAGAATTGACCTTGGTCATCCTCTCGGTTTAGCTGTAGAAAAAAAGCAAAAACCCAAGGAAAATCGCTCGCAATTGGTTACTGACAGTGAAACGGCGGATTTCCTCTTTGAAATTGGTACGGAAGAGATTCCAGCAAGTTATATTCCTCCAGCGCTTAATCAACTACAGAGTATAGCGAAAGAAACGCTTACCACGCAAAATCTGTCATTTGGAGAACTAAGAGTAATGGGAACTCCAAGAAGACTTGCTCTGTCAGTTAGCGATCTTGAAACACTGCAACCAGATCAATCAGTTGAAGTAACCGGGCCACCCAAGAAAGCGGCCTACGATACTGGAGGTAACCCGACTAAAGCCGCAATGGGCTTTGCAAAGTCTCAAGGGGTTAATATAGATGACCTTCGTATTGTCGAGACACCTCGCGGTGAATATGTCTCCGCGACAAAATTGCAGAAAGGACGTTCCTCTTCGGATATTCTGGCAGAACTACTACCGAATTGGATTAATTCGCTTGATTTTCCTAAAACTATGCGGTGGGATAATCTTCGGTTCGCCCGCCCGATTCGCTGGATTGTGGCTATCTTGAAAGATCAAGAAATTCGGTTTCAACTTGATACGCTTACTGCAGGTCGAATAACATATGGGCATCGATCTCTAAGCCCGGAACCAATAGAGCTTGATTCTGCCTCGGTTGATAACTATATTGACAAGTTGAAAATTGCTAATGTCATTGTTAATCATGATCTTCGCCGAATAGAAATCCAAAAGCAGATTATAGAGATTCTGAATGGTGAGGATTGTGAGGCCATTATTGATCAGAATTTGCTGGATCAGGTCAATTTTCTGGTTGAGAACCCGCAAGCAATTGTCGGTAGTTTTAGTGAATCTCACTTGGATTTGCCGGTAGAGGTCCTAATTACTTCGATGAAGAAACACCAGCGTTATTTTCCTATGATTAAATCTGGTAAGCAACTGGTTGCCAAGTTCATCAGCATCTCAAATGGTACGAATGGTAATATCGATACTGTTCGCCATGGGAACGAACGGGTCTTGCGTGCCAGACTTGCTGACGCCACCTTCTTTTATCAGGAAGACCGAAGAATGACATTAGCTGACCGGAATAAGAAATTACAGTCAGTGATCTTTCAAGTCAAACTTGGATCGCTCTACGATAAAATCAAACGGCTGGAGAGTCTCACTGCTTTTATTGCCCAGCAAATAAAGGTAGACGATGCTACCAAAGATTATGCAGTTAGAGCTGCTTCCCTTTGTAAATCGGATTTAACAACGCAAATGGTAGCCGAATTCCCAACACTTCAAGGCATCATGGGACGGTATTACGCCATAGATTCTGATGTGCCGCATCAAGTTGCTACTGCTATTGAGGATCACTATCGACCAGTCGCGGCTGATTCTGATCTACCCACGTCTGTTGAGGGATCGATTCTTTCCATTGCAGATAAGATCGATACAATTGTGGGTTATTTCGGTATCAATGAGAGGCCCACCGGATCGCAGGATCCCTATTCACTTCGGCGACAGGCGATCGGTATTCTGCGTGTTTTACGGGAGCTGGATTTGTCGATTTCGTTTTCTTCACTTATTGAGAAGGCGGTTGAGCTTTACAGGGTTGATTTAGCTGAAGATACCATGGCTGGAGTGCTTGATTTTATCAGAGGAAGACTGAAAGTACTGTTGCAGACAAAGGGCTATGTCCTTGACGAAATTGAGGTGGTTTTGGCAACTGGTGAAATTGGTGTCAGCGATATTGAAAAAAGAATTCAGTCGGTATCAAATTTCCGTAGCTCTACCAATTTCAGTCAGGTCTATCCGGCTCTCAATCGTGTGTTGCGTATTTTGCCTGATTCCGCACCAACGGAAATCGATCCCAGTCTTTTTGAGAACGATGCCGAACAAAAACTCAGCTCACTTATTACTGATGCAGACGCTGATTTGAACGAGTTGATCAAGAATCAAAATTATGATAAACTGTTAGTCAAATTATCGGCGCTCCAACCAGCGATTGACCAGTTTTTTGACCAAGTTTTAGTGATGGTTGAAGATCTAGCTATACGCCAAAATCGGTTTGCACTTTTAAATGCAATTGGCCAGAGAATCTACGCGATTGGTGATCTGACGAAATTAGTCATTTCTGGAAATTGAAGGCGTTAGAAGGAAAGAAAATGCGAATTAAACTTATTTTATTAATTACTTTTGCCATTCTAATGGCAGGATTGTTTGCAGGTTGTGGAGAGAGAGAGAACAAGAATATCCTGCAGGCTAGGCTTGCCTTGGGTAATAAGAAGTATCAAAACGCGCGAGTTTCCATTGATGCTGTGCTTAAGACTAATCCAAATTTATATGAAGCCAAGCTGTTAGATATTATTTTAAAGATAGAAACCGGAACCGTTAAACTCGAAGAAGCCGTTTCGAAGATCGTTGAGGAACTCCAGCTGATTAACCAAGAAATCCAGACTCTCGAGACAAAAGAGGATCCAGACTCTGATGACTTAGATCTACTCGAAGTACGCATCCGCTCTCGGAATGCTGTCACAGGCTCTCTTGTTCAGGTTCTTAATGGGAAATCGCTGGAACCAACTAAAGATCTTGTGGTTGTATTGCTTGAAGGAGAAAAGTGTTATAGTGCAATAGCGCGTGAATTGGCTAAAGATCTCGTTGGGGAAATGGGAGATACCGCCTCAGATTATCTCACCCAAATAGCAATAAAACATCCATCCAGTGATATTCGTAAGTCAGCAGCAAAACATCTCGGGGACATGAAGGATTTGAAGTTCATCACAATTTTCCACCAGATACTTAAGAATAAAAATGAATCACCAGAAGTGCTTTACGAGGTAGTTGTTGCGCTTGAACAGATGCTTTTTCCCGGAATTCTACCGATTCTTAAAACGGCTACTCAAACAAATTCTGCCCAAGTTCGGATGTATGCTGCCCGATTAATTGGCCAGCTGAAGGCGATTGATGCCATCGATGATTTGCTGAGGTTATTCGCTGATTCAAATACCTACGTCAGGGGACAGGCTCAATCTGCCTTGATTCATATCGGTGTTCCTTCAATTGAACGGCTTATTGAGGTTCTGGATAAGAAAGCTGTGAATATTGTTCCGGATAGAAATTCTGGTTTTATGTCAGCATCCCAATTTATCGCTACTGCCTATATTGATGAAGATCGGCGAACGTCACGAAGATTGGATGTTCAAAGAACAGCAATAGAGGCTCTCGGTATCCTTGATGCCCGTCAGGCAATTCCACAACTGATTGATTTGCTTGATGATGATGACCTGAATGGGAGTGCAGTTAGTGCTCTCACCGCGATGGGAACGCTAACACTCCCACGTTTAGCATCTGGCAAAAAAAACTCAGAAGGAAATCTCATCAATTCATTAATAAATACTATGGGAGATATGGGTAAGAGCAATCAAGTCCGAATTCGGTCTGTTCAGATTCTAAGCAATATTGGCGACCTGAGAGCAGTTGAAGTACTTGTTAACGCTCTGGAAACGGATCCACTCAAAGAAATACGCGCAATTGCAGCATCTGCAATCGGTAACATGAGAGCACGTGGTAGCACTCTAGAAATCCAATCGGTCAAAGCTTTGACAAAATCGTTGAGTGATGATAATGATACAATCGTGATCAATGCATCAAAAGCACTTGGTCAATTGCATGTTCGATATGATAAAGCCGATCAGAAGCTGGTTAAGATCGCTCAGGACAAGGGAAGAAGGGAAACAGTTAGACGTGAAGCGCTTAATGCCTTGATGATTTTGAAACCTCAGCATGCTATTCAACCAATGCTGCGAATTATGTTCAGTGATGATACCAGTCCTGACTTGCGCCGAGCAGCTGTTAAAGTCTTGGGTGAAATAGGAGACGATGCAACTAACCCTCCACTGATATGGGCTTTGTCTACTCGCTACGAAAATGTCAGGAAATTTCAAGGGCGCGTGAAGAGAAAATACAAATCTAATCTCTCCAATTTTACTGCTGATATTAAGGGATTTGATATTGATTGGGATGGTCATCCTGATTATCAAGTGCCATCTTATGGTAACTGGGGAGAGCTGAAGCCGATTCCAGGATTGGTTCGTAGTGAGATCGCAGTGGCACTCAAAAGATTTGGCGGGGATAAAGAAGTAGTTAATTCCCTTGTTGAAGCGCTAGAAAAAGATGAACGTGCCACTGTCCGTAAAAATGCTGCCTGGGCATTGGGAGAGATCAAAGGTGAAAAAGCTAGAGAGCAACTTATTATCGCATTGAAAAAGGATAAACAAGGAGTGGTTCGACAGGAAGCAGCAGCCGCTTTAGGAAAGATCGGTGGAGTTGAAGTGGTAGCCCCTTTACTTGATTCGCTCATGAAAGATAAATATGAAACGACTCGAAGAAAAGCCACCATTGCATTGCGGGAAATTGAAACCGAAAAAAGCAACAGGGGACTTGTCAATCTTCTTAGGAAGGGTGTTGGGACCTTTGAAGAGAAGAAGGAGAGTCGTTCAGTTTTGGATCAGGTAAGGACATCGCTGAGAATAGGTGGTACTGCTGCAACTTCTGATATCTTATTGGAATTCCTGAAATCTGATAGCGATGATGAGTGGGTTCGTTGGGCAGTTGTTGATGCACTCGGTGCTATCCACAGCAAGAAAGCTGTTGATTCCGTTGTCAAAGAATTAGAAAATGAAAGCTATATTGTGCGAAAAAAAGCTGTCGCTACACTTGGTAATTACAAAAGCCGCCAAACTGTTGAACAGCTGATTGAAATACTTAACGATTCCTCTGAATCAAAATCGATTCGGGCACGAGCAGCCGCTTCACTGGGGAAATTACGAGATGAAAGGGCTGTTGATCATTTAATCAAAGTTCTTGATACTGGCATAGCCGAAATCCAATTACATGCTGTAAACGCTCTTGGATCGATAAAGGCAGCAAATGCTGTCTCGCTGATTCTGGCTTTGCTTGATAATCTGTTGACAGACCAGTTGGTTCGTGAGGCTTGTGTTAATGCGCTTGGTTCAATTGGTGATAAACGCGCGGAACCCGTAATTTCCAAGATTTTCAGGTCTGAATCGGGAGATATATTCAAAGGCGCCATTAAAGCGCTTGGTAGTTTAAAGACAATAGAAGCTATTCCAGAACTAATTGGAATTGTTGAGGATCTGGATGCAGATTCGGGTGCCCGGAAATTTGCGGCAACGGCGCTCGCTTCCATTGGCGATGACCGTGCGGCAGAAGCGTTAGCCAAGCGTCTGATAGATCAATTTGAGTACAAGATTGATCTAGATGTAGATGGGCTCAAACGAAATTATACATGGGAATCACTAGTTTTATCTGCAAAATCCTTTGAATTACCGAATTTGATAGACCAAAAAATGATAGACCGCATTGAAGATCCATGGGAAGATTATCCTGTCCAAAACGCTGCTATAGTTGCTTTAAGCCGGTCGAAATCGAAAACAGCAACCGATTATCTTATGTCCTACCTCGAGTCTCGACCAATGCTACTTGAAAATGATAACTCGGTCAGACATCAAGCCGTTGTAAGAGCGATTGGTGAATCAGGTCAAATCCAGTTTAAAGATAAACTGGTTGAATTGATGAAAGATAAAAGTGGAGTTCTGGACGACCGGCGTGCGGCAATACAAGGTGTTGGCGCGCTTGCTGACTCTTCCACTTTTCAAGATTTGATTGACATTTTGAATGATGAGACAAATGTCATAGAACTTCGACAAGATGCGGCCACCGCACTGGGCAAGATCGGGAACGATCAAGTCGTATCAAGTTTGATTGGTGAACTTGATAAATTGCAAACAGCCAATAAGAAAAAAGCTTTAAGACTGAATATCATTCGTATTCTGGCTGATGCTAAATCTGAAAAAGCTGTTATCGTACTTGAAAAAGCCCTGGAAGATCCAGATAGTGATGTCCATTTTACGGCAGCTGACGCGCTTTTCCAAATTGCTGGCGATGGGTATGGTTACAGTCGAATTAATACACTTTGATTGGGTTTCTCTAATACGACCAGTTTTTCAACCGATGTTTCTGTAAGTTGCATTCAATTTGTTTAATTGAGTTCCCTTTCCCTGTTTATTACTTGCTAGACTCTGTGCGAGATCAATCGTTGGAGGGGGGTATGCTTATAAAATTAATGATTGAATCTGCTCGTCCCGTTGGAGCAGTCGGGAATACCGACTATACTTGGGATGGGTTCTAACCATTGCGTGCCATCTGAAACAGAAAAGTTTGGAGACTAGAATCATTTCTAGCTTTATTTTCTCCTGAAGTAAAGAACGAATGCTAATCTACAATCCGAATGGACACTACTACTTTCTAAAAGGGATTGATCCCTATTCTTGTGGTGTTGTGGCGGAACTAGGTTATGAGATTGTTCATGTTACCTTGACTCACCTGATTCCGTGGCATAAAGGTTTTTCGCAAATCGAAGCCTATCTCAAACTGATCGGACACAATCGAAACGCGCTATGTGCGATGCAACTTCGTTGTCCAGAACCATTCACTATGGACGAATTCGTTGCCTTTAATCAGGAATATTGTAGCGTCCTTCAGGAGTGGGACCTCTACATTGATGGTTTCAATCCGATTGCGCGTACAAATGTTGCACCAGTGATAGATCCACCGCGAGAATCAATGCTATACGCATTTTCATATCTTCAGCCAGTGAATCAGTTAGACCAACCAACTTTTGTCGTTGCTGGAGCGGGGGAATTAATAGATGGTATTCTGAAACCCGAAGGAATTGTACGTCGGAATGAAACAAGTATGGAAGCGATGCGCGAAAAAGTAATCTATGTGGTACGGGTAATGGGGGATCGTCTAACAAAACTAGGTGGTAGATGGGAAATAGTCAACCGGATTAATATCTACACCAATCATAGCATTAGCCATCTGGCAGAGGATCTTGTGTTGCCCTGTGTTAATCAATTGCATGGGTTGCACTGGTACCAATCTCGGCCTCCTGTGATTGATATCGAATATGAAATGGATCTTCGTGGGATTAATCAAGAACGGTACCTTGATTTACGTAGTCTGTAACTAGAGTTAGCCATTCCAATCGATTTGGTCTAGTGTTTTGACATACTTAAAGATGAAAAGGCGATCCTCGTTTATTGGAGGGTGCAAGTTTCGGTTTGACACTTTCAGATTATCTTTATGAGCTAGACCAGGAGCTGCTACGAATGACTCGGAAACCTGAATTTCTTCAAAGTTGAAGATTATCCTCTTTACTTGCCTGCCTGAAAACGAATTCTTATTAAGATCCGTAATGTAGAATTCCTCATTATACTCATCCAAATACCATTTGGGAACGTTTCTTGGTCTGATTGATAATTGTGCTTGACAATTCATCCTGAATGGTGTTGTTTTCTATTTCAGTTTATTGGTTCGATCGCTTAATTTCCCAATCTGTTTTTGCTGAACATTAATAGGTTTCATCAGATCATTTAATGGTTGTTTTTCTTTAATAATTGTCAGTCCAGTTACCGCGATTGACAAAAAATGCCAGTTGTATCAAAATGTGGTTTATGTGTTAGATCGAGTGGCAGACACTTAGTGATATATAGAATTGATGTCGGATTGCTTCAGTGTTTATTAGAGCTTGTTTCTCAGATATACTTGAATTGTCGGTACTTGGAATTAGATGTTTGTGCTGAAATTTTGACTCAGTTCGGTTTTTGAAGGATTCTGAACCGGAGGTAACATTCATGGAAGTTGCGTGTTCAACGATTGGCTTTACCCGTAAACCGTTGCCGAATGCATTGCAAGATATCGCTGATTTAGGATTTCGGTATGTGGATCTGCTTATGATGGAAAATTGGGCCCATATCAATCCATCTCAGGTTGTGGGAAACCCAGAGGAGCATGCCGATTATGTTCAGCGTTTACTAGAGCAGAACAATTTAACGGCAACCGCAATCAATGGGAACGTCAGTCAAGCAATGAATTCGACGTCTTGCGCAGATATTGAGAGTAATCTTAGACAGGCGGAAGGGTTAATTCGTTTCGCTAGTGCCCTCTCAATCCCGGTCGTTGTCTTTCAACCTGGTTCCCTTTCCTCGATCGAGGCGTTTGGAAAGGAGATTTCTGCCTCTATTGAAACCTTGTCTGAAATTACATCCATTGCTGATAGGTACGATATTGGGATAGCTATAGAAGCCCACATTAATTCGCTAGCGGAACGATACGAAGATGCGCTCTTTTTTATCGAAAGTGTCCCCAAACTTCAAATCGCTTATGATCCCAGTCACTTTGTTATGGGAGAATATGACCTTCTTGAGAGCGAGAGTTTATTACCCCACACGGCGCATGTGCATCTTCGTGACGCGGTTGCAGGAAATTTTCAAGTTCCGATGGGAGAAGGGATCTTGGATTTTGAATGGATCATTTCCGCTCTTAAACGAAACAACTATACAGGGACAGTTGCTATTGAGTATATTGATCATCGTGGCTGGGATATTGTGCCTGATATTCTGGCTCTGAAACAGATGCTTGAAGGATATTAGGTTTCCTTTCGGTTTGTCAACTCATCTAAATTTCTGAAATGCGTATTAGAGGGAGATGCAATGTGGAGGGAGAGGGAGTGACCAAAGTAGATGAAGAAATCATAACAGCGCTGGTAACCGAACTACAGCAAGGTATGCTGACAGAGGATCAGTTGCGTCAGGGGATCGAAGATTTAACAGCTCGAAGTAAAGCGAAAAAGCAGGATGTTCTTTATCTACAAGCCCATAATACTTCACCCGGTTCACGGGTGATTGGCATGATGTTAATTGAGGATGGCGTGCT
The DNA here is from genome assembly GCA_012963885.1 of Candidatus Poribacteria bacterium. Taxonomy (GTDB): domain Bacteria; phylum Poribacteria; class WGA-4E; order WGA-4E; family UBA9662; genus UBA9662. The sequence goes on from DTUY01000304.1 coordinate 115,052, forward strand.
AAAGGAGGGACCGGCTAATTCGGAGGATTGGCCTTATCAAACGGTATTGGATGCTGTCGGGGATGGCTGGCGAATTATTTCCTTTCCTAATATGGCGTTGTTGACTGTAGACGACAGGGAATTTCACGGTTTGGGTTTTGAATTCATTTTGGAACGTTGGAGATAAATTGTGGAACCTTTTGAGCAAAAAGCATATGATTTTCAACCGACTATGACTGATACTCAGGTACTGGAATTTTGCAAAAACGGCTATTGGATGTTCGAGGGGATAGTACCTGATGAGATCAATAATAGGACAATGGAGTATTGTGACCAATATACCAGTATAGAACCGAGCGGGATTTTAAAACAGGACTGGTTTGTTGAAAATGTAATTGCCAACCCAATCGTTGCGGGAGCAGTAAGATCTCTGCTAGGAGTGGATTTTCATTTGCCTATCTTGATGAGCAATCATCGTGTAACTTGTCCAATTCAAAGTATCGGTGGCTGGCACGTTGATGGTAATTATCGTTATACACCTGAGCTTAACTTCCTGCAGGTATTTTATTATCCTCAGGATACGTCGATAGAACTGGGGCCTACACAGATATTACCTGGTTCGCATCTGATACAGAACAAGGCTAAATTTATGGCACATTTGGGAAATATCCGAAATGCGATTTCGACGGCAGCGCCTGCTGGTTCCATTTTCCTGACCATCTACCACATTTGGCACCGTCGTGGCACTTCAACCCAAGCAGGCATTCGCAACCTCCTCAAGTATTTTTATTGGCGCACAACATTACCTCAACGAGATTGGGTCATTGAGCCGGAATTTGATTTTGCTACCGCATCATATACTGGACCTGCAGGAAGTTATGTCGAGCAGTTTCGCGATGCTGTCAAAGTGGCAGAAATGTTTTTATGGCTCTGTGGTCGACACGAATCGTTCCAGAATTTGGGTGGACAAAGTTGGCCTTTGCCAGC
>DTUY01000305.1 GCA_012963885.1 Candidatus Poribacteria bacterium
TTACGACGGGTGTAGTTGTCGTTAGTGGAGGAGAGGTTCAGGCGGGTTATTGGAATGGCAGCAACAGCGGATTGATGGTCAGTGTGCCGATAGCCGATGATGTTTCACTAACGGGCGGAATGGTGCAGGTGCAAGGGAGGGCAGGCAATGGGAGCTATGCCGCCTTGGGATCGGCGGTTGCCTTGTCATCCGTGGATCTGTCACAAGATAAAGTAATTACCCTGGCGGGTCTTTCTACTGCCTTGGCGGGCTATGGTCAGGGTGCTATTCTCAGTTTCAGGGCAGTACTGACGGACTTAGCCGGCAATAAGAAGGATGGGATCCCTAGCGAGTCTACTTTAGCTATTGACACGCTACCACCGGTGGTATTAAGTTTCAGCCCCTCCGATGATGTTGTTGTTACTGGTTTGGATCTCAACACCAACCTGCAGATCATGTTTAATGAAATGGTGAGTGTAGGAACTGGTTTTATCATTTTATATAAATCAGGTGGCATTCAGGTGGAACAATTTGATGTGGCTAGTTCTGTCACGGGTTCAGGTACTACGACTATTACCATCGATCCAGTCAATGATCTGGAGATTAAAACAGACTTTTATTTTCAAGTTGATGTCACTGCTTTTAAGGATACAGCCGGTAATAGCTATGTTGGTATAATAGATACCACCAGTTGGAATTTTACTACAGCCGATGCATTGCTTCCTGACATAGTTTCAACTTCTCCCAGCCATAATGCCACTAACGTACCCCTCAATTCACCTATCGCTGTCGTCTTTACCGAATCAATAAGTCAGCCATCACTGTTGCAAATGGGCATCAAGATTATGGCTAGTGACACTGGGGGAATAGATGATTTTCAGACTCCTCAATTTAGTTTAGGCGAACTGCTGGATTCGGGTTTGGCAACTATGACGCAAAGCAATACCGGCGGTCAACACCGAATTACGCTTGATACCAACTTTAGTTTGCCAACCAATACGGATATTAGTGTTGAGCTATTCCTCCAATCCGTCCTTGATTTATCAGGTAACCCAATGGCAGCTCCAATGTACCGGTCTTATGAGTTTCAGACCTCGAATGCACCAGCAGTGGATGCTCAAACTGGCAACTTCTATGTCAATCCGACCAATGGTGTTGACGATTCAGCTGTAGGTGGAGATGAGTCTGCTCCTTGGAAAACCATTACCTACGCTTTGACGCGAGTTATTGGTACCTCAACTCAATCGACAGTGATCAACTTACAGCCTGGTACTTACTCCATCCTTAGCGGGGAGACTTTTCCTCTCCTATTAGAGGATAATGTTTCATTGATCGGTGATAGTGAAACCAACACTATCATTGATGGGCGAGGAGCAGATGTCAGCATCTTAACTGGAGATGGTGTTGTCGGAGTAACAGTGTCTAATTTGGCTGCTGTCAATACTGAAGGTGATCTGGCTGAAAACCAATCGGCTATCTACCTGCAAAACGATTCCAAACTGACCCTCTATCGGGTGCGACTTTCTAACCATAACAAGCATCGATTGGGAGCAGCGATTCATGCTGAGAATAGTGCCTTAACATTGTTAAAAAACTGGTTTTTGGAAAATTCGGCCCAATCTGGCGGGGCTTTATATCTTGACAACTGTGATCTGTTGATCAGATCTAGCCGTTTTGATGCCAACCAGTCGCTTCAGAATAGTGGCCATGGGGGTGCCATGCTTATTCTTAATAATAGTAAGGGGGTACTGGAAGACAATCAATTCAGCAATAATATTTCTGCCAATCATGGAGGTGCTTTGGCCCTAAAACAGTCATCGCTCCGCATCTTCCACAACCTGTTTGTCGGCAACCAGGCCAACCGGCAAGGCGGTGGACTCTACGTGGATACCAGTACCACTAATCCTCCTCAGGTTCGACAAAATGATCTCTACCTGAATTCTGCTGGGGGAATTAATGCTGGTGTTGCAATCTATAATCATGCTGACAACCCATCTTTCTCGGCACCAAACAACTATTGGGGGCGTAGTCCGAAGTTTGATGACTTGGTTTCTAACGTTGTCTATCATCCTACGGCTACCATCGCGTTTTTTGATTTGTCAGCCCCCACTATTAGTCAGGTCTCACCGGCTAGGGGCGTTACCAACGGCAACACTTTAATTACAGTAACTGGAGACCACTTTCAATCAGGATTAATCTTGACTCTGGGCGGTCAGCCAGCCACACATGTGGTGGTGAATTCTAAACGGCAGATCACCGCTAGGACACCGGCAAGTTGGGCTGGAGCAGTCGATTTGGTGGTCACCAATACAGACGGGAAAATGGCAACTTTGTCCAATGGATTGCTCTATCTCGCATTGTCCAGTCCCGCCAGTTTATCCTTGGACAGTGGTAGTTTAAGCTTGGTCTCTGGTCTTAGCTTACCCTTGACCATAAACTTGCAAAACTTGAGTGGGAGTCGGGTCACGGCGGCAGCCGACGTGTCCTTTACTTTAACTACTGACAGTAACAGCGGTCGATTCGGTACCCTACCTTTAGCGGCTAATCAGCTTGAGGTTCGGGTGTCGGCGGGTAAGTTTCAATTAAATTTGGTTACAACTCCGATCCTACAATTAGTCCCGGAGCAAAGTTATGTCTTCGATCAGTCCAATAGTAGCAACGATGGTCACCCACTCGGGTTCTCAACCACGGCTGACGGTGTCCATGGTAGCGGCACTCGTCTGGACCAATGGATTCACTATTTTATCAACGATCATCAGGTAGTAGCCGAGACATATAAAAGTCAATTGAGTGAAGGTTCTGGTACTGTTCGTTACTTGGAGCTCAATGTCCCAGTTGGTTTAGCAGGCCCTCTCTACTACTATTCCCAAATTCATCCCAACATGGGAAGCCTGCTAGAGACTAGCGGCTATATCCAGACCAGCTTGGTGGCAACTATTCCCTCAGGGAATGCTAGCGGGACAGTTTATTATCAGGATATGCTGGCTGGTTCGGCTACTTTGACCGTCACCTCCTCCAACAACCCAGTGCTAACTGTCGATGCGCTAGCTCTGACCATCATTCCCAGATCAGATCCGGTGATATCATCAACTTCACCCAATGATGGTGACCAAAATGTGTCACTGGATCCCGAAATTCGCTTGACTTTCGATCAACCGATGCGACCCTCCTCGCTGGCTTACTTGGGGGTTAGAATGACCGTTGGTGAAACCTTGACTGGTAGTACTCTCTCTGGTGGTATTACTGTGCCACGTTTTAGTTTGAAGGAATTAGCTGAATCCGGTCAGGCCTCCTACCGTTATCAGCCTAGTAGTCGCCAATTGATTTTTCAGACAGATTTGACGTTGTCAGATACCACTTGGGTTCAAGTGGTATTAGAAGCCGACCAATTGGTTAATCTGACCGGTCAGGCTCTGACCCCGACCACCAGCATTTTTCAGTTCAAGACCAAATCGGCTACTAGTGTCAATTCCTATTGGGTCAGCCCTGCGGGTGACAATGCCACCGGTGACGGTAGTCAAGCCAGCCCTTGGAAAACTGTCACCCATGCCCTGAACCAGTTAGCCCCAGCTAGTAAGGATGCTCCCATTACGTTAAAGTTGACGGCTGGTAACTTTTCTACAGCCAATGGTGAAACCTTTCCCCTGGTACTTAAAGACTATGTCAATCTGCAGGGAGGAGGCATTGGCCAGTCCTTGATTGACGGCACCGTCTCTGTTAGCACGGAAGCGGCGCAATTATTATCAGCCGATAACACAGTTGGAGTTACACTATCCGACTTAAGCTTGCAAAAGACGACGGGTAGTACCAATGATAGCGGTGGAGGTCTATCGGTCACCAACCAATCTTCGCTGACTTTAAGAGATGTCCGAATTCGACAGCATCAAGGTCATGGCAAAGGAGCTGGCATTTATCTAGCCAATTCTTCCTTAACCTTGATCGATGTCAAACTGATTGATAATCGAGCTGTATTGGGAGGTGGGATTTACAGTGATGATGCGTACTTACTGATCACTAAGAGTTTAATCAATCGCAATCAAGCGAGTTTGGGTGGAGGATTATATGTCACCGCAGGGCTTCCACCCAGAATAGAGCGAAACGATATCTACAATAATCATGCCACACAGAGTGGTGAAGAGATCTTTTATAACGGAACTCAACTTTTATCAGCCCAGAATAATTATTGGGGAATCACCGAGTTAGGCTTGGTAGAAAATCGGCTTTCGAATCCCAACAAAATTGAGCTGGGAGGTTTACAGGATACTGCATTATGGTCTGCAGCACCGACAGTCACAATCAATTCCATTTCCAGCAATAATGTGACAGAAAAAAAACGCCCTACTCTTACTGGAACAGCTATCGGTTCTAACGAAATAGCCTATGTTATGTGTCAAATCGACAGTCTAACTCCCAACGCTTGGGAAATAGCCTCTATTACGACTGGTGCTGGAACAGGCGCAGTCAGTTGGAAATTTTCTCCTCATGTTGACTTGTCAGTTGGGGGGCACACCTTCTATGTACAAGCTGTCAACATAGATGGAGAAGCCAATTTGTCAGCCCAGTATGTTTTTGATATTCTTGCTGGGCCAAGTGGCCTGCGTGTGTTTAGCCAGGTTATCAGTGCCTTTGAGGCCCAAGTTGTTCCTCTGACGGTAGAACTGGTTGACGAGGAGAGTCAAGCGTCAGCATCGCTGGATGATGTTGAAGTCAGTTTGTCCAGTGATTCCGAAGAGGGTGCATTTGACCTGTTGAAAGATGGAGTTTTCGATGGCAGTGTGACAAAGGCCATGATTGTCTCAGGTGATACCTCAGTTATTTTCTATTATCGTGATTTGACGTCAGGTCAACCAATGATTAGTGTCGAAACCGAGGGTATGGTGCCGGTTGCTGAACAGATTCGGATCACTCCAGTTATTAGCCCAAATCAGTCGGAAACAATAATTCTCAGTGGAGTGAAAGGAGGTAACGTTGAAATTGATATACCACAGATTCCAAGCGATACACCAATTTATCCTTTAGTAACCATTGTATCAGTCTTAAACTTACCAACTACCTTTACTGCTAGAGATGATATTGATACTGTATTGAATGTTGTGATTGAAGATGCCAATGGTAAACCTATAGTAAATTTTGTGAATAACCCTCTCACTATTCGTGTCCCGTTTGACTCCAACAGCCTGAACCCACCTGATACTATTGCCTTAGTTGATTCTACGGGTATTACTGAGTTTTTAGCAACGCAGATAATTGATGAGGATTTACTTGAGGCCCAAGTTACGCATTTGAGTTACGTGCTGACCCTTCGTAATAGCCAGCCAACAGTTGCTAATCCGATTGCCAATGAACCTCTGGATGTGCCAATAGAGGAAGATGCAGCTGACAAGATAATTGATTTGAGCGGTGTTTTTGACGACTTGG